>SLGQ01000018.1 GCA_007136595.1 Candidatus Sumerlaeota bacterium
AGTCGGTGGAATAGTGTGGGGTCCTCCCATGCTGATAATGCTTGTGGGAACAGGAGTATGGCTTACCATAATTCTTAAAGGGCTTCAATTCAGAAAATTGATCTATGCTCTGAAACTCATTTTTATGAAGCCTAAGGAAGGTGATATCTCTCCCGGAGACATTACCCCTTTCCAGGCACTGATGACATCTCTTTCCGCAACTGTGGGAACAGGAAATATAGCAGGTGTTGCAACTGCAATAGCGGCAGGAGGTCCCGGAGCTTTGTTCTGGATGTGGATGACCGGTCTTGTTGGGATGGCTACAAAATATTCTGAATCGCTTCTGGCTGTCAAATTCCGTACAAAAGATAAAAACGGTTTTATGTGTGGCGGACCAATGTACTACATAACTAACGCTTTAGGGTGGAAATGGATGGGGATAGCATTTGCCCTTTTTGCATCTATTGCGGCATTCGGTATTGGAAACATGGTGCAGTCAAACTCTGTTGCTGATGCAGTTGAATCAACATTCAATGTCCCTCCTGTATTTACAGGGGTAATACTCATGGTGTTTACAGCTTCCGTTGTTCTGGGTGGAATAAAAAGTATCGGAAAGGTTACTTCAGTCCTTGTTCCTGTAATGATATTTTTCTATATGGCGGCAGCTATCTATATAATTTTCAAAAACTTTACAGCAGTTCCGGAAGCTTTTATGCTCATTTTCAGGGAAGCGTTTACCCCTACTGCGGCAACAGGAGGATTTCTCGGTTCAACTGTCATGTTCGCTGTCAGAATGGGAGTTGCAAGAGGTGTTTTTTCCAATGAGTCGGGGCTTGGAAGCACTCCGATAGCGGCAGCGGCAGCCAAAACAAAACATCCTGTAATGCAGGCTCTTATAAACATGACCCAGACTTTTATTGATACTCTTGTTGTCTGTACAATGACGGGACTTGTCATAATTCTTTCGGGAGCGTGGAGCAGTGGCAGAACGGGAGCAGATTTGACGGCATCAGCGTTTCAGCTTGAAATTTTTAAAGGTGATGTGATCGTTACCGTGGGTTTGATCCTTTTTGCCTATTCAACTCTTCTCGGATGGTGTTACTACGGCGAAAAGTCCGTTGAATTCCTTTTCGGTGAAAAAATAGTAAAACTTTACAGATATATTTTTGTTGCTTTTGTAGGAGTAGGGGCACTGTCAAAACTTGATCTTGTCTGGAATATTTCCGATGTTTTCAACGGTATGATGGCACTTCCCAACCTTATAGCAATAATATTTCTTACACCGGTCATAATTAAAGAAACCCGGAGTTATTTTTCAGATTATCTCAAGAAAGGTCAGTAAACATAGATGCAGTTTGTCTGAATGCTTTGTTTCGTATTGAACCCGTCGTTAAGCATAATTTCAGGTCTCGGTGTGCGGTGCTCACCTTTTTTCAGCAAAGCGTCTGTTTTATTGTCACCATCAGGGGGATAATAAATTTCTGTCCGGTTTTGTCCCGGAATTCTTAAAGCAGCTACAAAGTCAGTAGCACCTGTGACAGCCTTTCCGTTAAGAGTTATTGAAGTTGTGAAGGGGACAAGTGAAAGCGGCATATCCAGATTTGTATCGGAAAGTATCTGCTGCCCGAGAAGCATTGGCATTCTTAAAAGATTTCTGTTTCCTGCCGAGTCATTTTTTATATATGCTTCAAGATAAATGTTTAAAGTGCTTCCTGCAAGAACTTTCGCATAAGGAACCCCTGTTTCAGGAAAGTTGACATCAAGGTAGTAAGTTGCGGCAGTTTTATCAGGATTTATGAGGAATGCATAGCTGTCAACAGATTTTGTGTCACCTGCCCAGTCGGCGAACTCCATACCGTTAACTTCAAATCTGGCAAAAAGTCTTACTGTGGTAAGATTGAGATCTAAACTCGGCAGGTTGCTGCTGATAGTTATGTTCTGTTCAATATTTGTTTTAAATTCAGAGTTGAGTGCCCCTGTACCGTGATAAATGATATCGTAATCGCCCTCCGGAATAAAAAATGAATATAGACCGTTGGATGTATCCGATATTTTTACTACCGGAATTTCCATACCCATCTCATTTTTAACAACGATATAATCGGGCTCATCCGTTTCAAAAGCGTTTCCGTCAATTTTGATCGTTCCCTCGACAAGAAATGGTGAAATGTTGAAATTTATACTCCTTTCAGGGGAAAAAGTTTCGTCAACATTCTGAAAATTAAAATTGCTTACCAAATTATTTTCATTATTTAAATATCTGAGTTTAACTTCAAAAGGTATATGGTTAAAAACTCCTTCAATGTCATTAAGGTGACTCTCAAAAACCATATAGTAGTTTCTCGGATTGTGAACAGTTTTTGTCGCACCTTCTCCACCGTCAGGATCGGGAACTACAGTGGGAGTTGATCTTACAACAAGGGCATCGTAAGAAAGATCGGCACCTTCGACACCGAAATCTTTTATAAGATAAGAAGACATGTCAAACCCGATAAGTTTAAGTTTGCCTCTTGAGCAGCCGGCACCGGTGCAGTTTTCAACAGTTGGCAAATTTCCCCCTCCAAGAAAACTTACAGTTCCATAAAGTCTTGAAAAGTAAAGTGTCACCTTGTTTCCGTTTGTGTTGGGGTTGTTTGTGTCGGACCATGTTTCAAGGCCGATGTATCTGGTTGGATATGTGTCTGCTTCCGGGAGATAAAGGAGTGAGTAGCTGTTCCCTTTTATCACTGTAACAGAGAAATTCTTTTCAGCGAGATCTTCAATGACAACGGTTGTTTTAGCTCCCATTGGCGGGTTTTCGGCAAGTATCAGTTGTCCGGTATTTACTTCGTAAGTATTTTGACCGTTTTCAACAGTGCCTGAATAAACGGCAGTCTGGATGTTTATGTCGTATGCGGTATCATCATCTACTTCAATTCCATTGTCACTGCCAAGCACCGTTCCTTCAAAAGCAGGTCTTCCTGTGGCAAGCTGTCCCTTGAAATAGACTGAATATTTTCCAGCCGGAACAAGAATGTCAAAACCGGAAAAATCGCTGTAAGGTATTGCAAACTCATAGCTTCCTGATCTTATTGTTATTTCGGTGACATCCTCGAATTCTTCGTCAACGGTGAATGTTGAACCGTTCCTTTTTACGGAGCCTGTCAAGTGATAAAGAGGAATATCCAAATCGACAGTGAGGTCTGTACTCACATTGACATTTTCTCTGATGTTCACAATATTGTCAAAATCGCTCACTCTAAAAAAGAAATCGTAAGTCCCTTTCGGAAAATCATATTTTTTCCCCGGAAGGTCACCGTTTATTTCAGAAAGCTTGAATTCACTTAAAGTGGCAGTGTTTCTTCCCCAGAGATTGCCGTAAAGAAGTGAATCTTTTGAAGTTCCGTTAATAGTGACATCTCCGATCGTAACGGTATGTGTAACAACATCAATATCAAGATTTCCTCCGGCTTTGACAGGTGTGCATTCGCCGGTATATGGATCAGTATCTTCGTCTATGTCTTCATCTGTATCTTCATCGTTTTCTTCATCAGGAAAACCGTTTTTGTCCCTGTCGTCAATAATTGGATCATCATCAGGTTGTGTTACAGTGCTGTCGGGAACACATTCTGTTCCGTCCCATTTGTAGCCTGCAGGACAATCTTTTTCATCGCCGCTACCGCCGCATGAAACTGAAAACAGAAGTAAGCAGGCAATTATTAAAACCGAAAATTTCTTCATCGCAACCCTCCGGAAACTGATTATTTCAAACGAACTTGTCAATTATAGAGGAGAGAGCCATTTTTTTCAATTAAAATATTTCCCGGAAAAACTTTTCTTCCACTTTAACTAAAATTGTTCGATATCAGAAAGATTTTATATTGCAAGTTGGCAGCAGATCAATAACTCACCTTGTATTATTGGTTTTTGCATATTTCGGAATTTAACAAAAATAATCAGCTTGAGGAGTTGTTAAGAGTACTTTGAATTTCAAGAACTTTTTCAAGAGGAATGCCGGTGATTTCAGCAACAAATTCTGGAGCAGCACCATTAAGCAGTGCTTTTTCGCAGGTTTCCAAAGCTTTAAGAAAGGCTCCTTTCTGGATGCCTTTCTCGATACCTTTCTCGATACCTTCCTGTCTTCCTTCCTGTCTAAGTCTGTCAGCAAGTGAAATCATTTTAACCTCGACATCTCTGTCAACATTAACTTCATCTCTCATTATACGCATGAACTCCTCCTTTTCAAGTC
>SLGQ01000109.1 GCA_007136595.1 Candidatus Sumerlaeota bacterium
CAGGTTTGAAGTCTGCCACCCTGATAGTTGTAAAAATATTTTCTCCCAACAAACTCTCCCTGTTCCAAAGACAGCAGAATATGATACTTCAAATCATTTCTAAATAATAATTATTTTATAAGATCATCCTGAAGGATGTTTTTCAGGTCGTATATTTGCGGGTTTTTAAGCCATTTTGTGGAGGCAGCATAATCATCTTCCTTAATGAAATGCATGTTTTCTATAAGCATTTTGAAATCCTGAGCTTCTGTATCGACAAGTCTCGGTTTTATTTTGCCGGTTTTTGGATCTTCAACATCTTCAAGGTAAAGCGGCAGCACTCTGCCATCATTATGGCAAATGACAATACATCCCGATTTCCCTTCATCAAAAAGCTGTTTTACACCAAGTCCAAGCAGAGTGCAGTATTTCAGATCAAAAGAGGTGGGAGAAATACACCTTACCTCATAGCCTATTTCGACAGGTCTGCTTTTTACTTTAAGCCCAAGCTCATCAAGTTTTTCACTCAAAAGAACATTGAAAATATGTGCCTTTGAAACTTTGCCAAGTTCAGGGTGTCCATGCTCATCAAAAGAAAACTTAATGCCGGAATTTATTATCTCTTCATCTGACATAAAATGGAAAACACCTTCGCTTATAATTATTGCACCGTAATCAATGCCGTATGTCTTTCTTTTAACAATAGAAGAGATCATCATTTTGATAATACGGTCAAAAGTGATCTCAACTTTTTTGAACATCTCGGGAATTATTATCATGGGATAATGGCATGAAGAGCCTATTCCGAAAGCAAGGTGTCCCGCTTCCCTTCCCATTGAAGAGACTACAAACCAGTTTCCGCTTGTTCTTGCATCTTCATAAACTGTTGTGGCAATTCTTGTTCCTTCGTTTTTAGCTGAATGGTATCCGAAAGTGGGAAGTCTGTCGGGAAGAGGAAGGTCGTTATCAATGGTTTTTGGAACATGGATGTTTCTTACAGCCATATCCTGCTCATTGAGATATTTGGTAATTCTGTTAGCTGTTGAAGCAGTGTCGTCACCGCCGATAGTTACAAGAAGTTCCACATTGTTGTTGATGAAAAAATCGGGTTTGAATTCATGATCTTTCGGTTTATACCTGCTCATCTTCAGAAATGATCCGCCCCTGTTGAAGTAGCGGTCAGCCATCTCAAAATCTATCTCTATCATATCCACCTTGTCGGTAAAAAGAGTTTTTGCACCGTGATTAAGACCGATAACCCTGTAACCATCCTTTAAAAAAGCTTTGGCAATAGAGCAAACCACAGTATTGATACCCGGAGCCGGACCACCTGAACAAAGAATTGCAACCGTCTTTTGTTTAACTGACATCACACCCTCCAAAAATAAAAATCATTCAAAAACAACAGAACTATATACCAATGAAAAAAAAAAGAAAGGGAAGGGTCAATTTCTTTGAAAAACTTCTATCGTATCTTTGTCACATGTGGTTGAAAGAACTTTTGAAAAAAGATTTTTAAAGAGTTTTTCCTGTTCGGTGTCAAAGAGGTTATATCCGTTACCTATTTCCATTTCTGATGTGAGAAGATGAAATTCATCTATGAGATCTTCTTTCATAAAGGATGCAATAAGATCTGCTCCTCCTTCAAGAAGCATTGAGTTAATCCTGTGCTTTTCCCAAAGAAGTTGAAGCGATTCTTTTATGGAGAAATTGTCGCCCATAATTTCTATGTTTGCCCCTTTTTGAGTCAGTTCTTTTATTTTTTGAGTGTCACTTGACGAACTAAATATTATGGGGGAGTTTTTTATTATTTTTGACTCACTGTCAACTGAAAGATTCCTGCTGTATATGACAGGAACCGGATCTTTTCCAATGACAGCTCTTACGGTAAGCATAGGGTTATCAGCGTTGACTGTCTGTGCTCCGGCACATATTGCCATGTGTGAAGCTCTTAAAGAATGTGTGTATTTTTCTGTTTCTTCACAAGTTATCTGAAGAGGAGCAGAGTTCGTTACAGATATGAACCCATCTTTTGTTATGGCAGCTTTTGCAGTTATCCAGCAACGGTTTTCTCTGATATTTTTAAAAAAATAGCGGTTTAAAAATTCAACTTCATTTGAAAACTGATCAAGAAATTCAACTTCGACACAATTTTGTCTGAGATACTCGGCACCACCGCAAGATTTGGGGTTTTCTTCTTTTTTTGCAATATAAACTTTTTTGATACCGGCTTTTATAATTGCATGGCTGCAGGGAGTTGTTCTTCCGAAATGATTACACGGCTCAAGTGTGACAGCCATGTTCAAACCTTCAGCTTTTCCTTCAAGAACTTTTATAGCAAAAGCTTCCGCATGATCGGAGCCGTAACATTGTGTGTTTCCTACAGACTTTATATCGCCAGAATCATCAAAAATAACAGCACCCACTTTCGGATTAGGATATGTGACATCAGCACACTGTTTTGACAGCTCAACAGCTTTTGTCATCATTTTTATGGCAATGGTTTTATTTTCCATTTTCTTTTATTATATGAAAAGGTGGTATTTCTCTGTTAACTGCCGCAAGTATCCTTTCTATATCATCAGTTCCCAGATCTTTTGCAAAAACTGTCAGCTCTATGCTCAGAGTTCCTTTTTCATTATTTACTGTAATTTCAAAGAGATCTTCTTTGAATGATTTTGATTCTCCTTCATTAATTCCGGGCACGGAAAGTCTTATGATGTATCTGCCGTGAAAACTGTTTCCGCTTCTGCCCATTTTCAGTTTTGGAATTCTGACGCCGGATATATTTTTCCCTGAAATTAAATATCTCGATGGACGGGGAGTTTCAACTTGAAACATTTCAGATTTAAGTCCGATCATATTGACCAGCTCTTCTTTTTCGAAAGAAAGGGAAGATTCTGTTATTATTGAAATGTTAAAAGAAAGATCATCGTTAACAGTAAGATGGAAAAATTCCCTTAAAGGGAGTACCTGCCGCCACTCACCCTTTTTAAAAATGAAGTAGGGGAAAACAGGTCTTTGAATATCGTTTGTAAATAAACCTTCTTCCGGGATATTGAGTATCCTTCCTCCGACACTCTGCATTTCGTTGAACTGACCACTTTTTTTGTAAAAAAGTGTAGAGTTTTTACTGGTTACAGTTCCCCATCCTTCAGCAACGGAGCTTACAGTCATTACTTCATCAATATAAAAAACATCTCTTGATGGAAAAAATTTTGCTGTTCTGTGGCAAAGTTTCCCTTCAAAAAAGAAATATTCTGCAGGGTTGTTTTGAATTGAATCGCCGCAGACAAAATATTCAAGTATGGGAACACCTCTTTTTTCAACTAAGTGAACCCCTTTTTTAAAACAGTTTCCCTCAGCTTTGATATATTCCTTTATTAAAGATCTATCGTTTGGCGATTTTGAGAGATTTCTGTAAAAAGATTCATTTTGCTGAATGATATTCGAACCACAAGGTTCACTGGCAGAAACATTTAATAAGGCAAAAAATATCAGAACCGGAAATAGATACACTACCAAATGTTTTTAGGTTTAATTTTCGCAGCGTTTCCTTTGCGGAGTCTTTGATAATAAAGTTTCGCTCTTCTCACTTTACCGCGATTTACAAGCTGGATCTTTTCAATCATCGGAGAGTGAAGAGGAAATATTTTCTCAACACCGAAACCGCCGGAAGATTTTCTAACAGTTATGGTTGTACGGTTATTGTTGCGACCGTTTTTTATCGCAATGACATCGCCTTTGAAAACCTGGATGCGGTGTTTGTTGCCGCTGATGAGATTGCTACCTTCAAAAATTCTGGTATGAACTTCGATCTTGTCTCCGGGTTTTACAAAATAATGATCAACTCTTTTCTGCTGTGTTTCAAACTTTTGAACTATCGGCTTTACCATATCTCACTCCATCAAAAATACGATCAACGATAATAGTCAGACATATATATCCTGTCAATAAAAATTGATACTGCACTTCTCACACTAAGGTGATTATACCCGCTTCCAGTCACTATCGGCTCTAGTATAATATCCAGTGAATCCAAAAAGTTATCCTCTATTCCACCTGCTGTTCCAAACAGTATTAAAAAGGGACTCTTTTTTTGTTTTAAAATGTGCGACAGCGGTTTGGATTTTTCTTTTTTTCTGGCAGTGGTACCTATAGTGACCGGTTCCTCCCCGTGAATTTTTTTTATTTCAGTTTTTGCGGCATCAAGATCAGGGACGATTTTCATGTTTTTTATTGCATCATATCTGTCACTGTTCCGATTTTTTCCATCTCCTGTTGTCCAATGTCCGGAAAGTTTGTGTGCAATGTTGCGCATCTTTTCATCCGGATGGATCACAAAGTATCCTCCAAGACCATAAGTTGCAGAAATCCGTGAAATATCGTGCATGTCCATATTTGTTATGGAAGAAGTGATAACAGACCGGTTTTGTGTTACAGGATAATGTATAAGTCCCAGATAAATATTGTTCAATTTAAATTCTCCCAGAATTCAGGCGGAAGTTTAGATATCAGATCAGGACGGTTTAAAGCAGTTTTAGCAAGTGAATTTCTGATCCTCCATGATTCAATTTTTGCGTGATCTCCGTTAAGGAGAACTTTAGGTACTTTTAATCCCCGGAAAACTCTTGGCATAGTATAGTGATCATGCTCAAGAAGAGGAATCGAAAAAGATTCATTCACAGTTGAATCTTCATTGCCAAGAACCCCCGGTAAAAGTCTTACAACAGAATCTATGAGCGATAATGCGGCAGTTTCTCCACCGGTAAGTATATAGTCCCCCACAGATATTTCAATTGCTCCGCTGATATCTATAAATCTCTGGTCTATCCCTTCATAGTGTCCGCACACAATGATTAAATGTCTGCAATTCCGGGCAAAACCGGATGCCATTGACTGGTCAAGTACTTTTCCTCTAGGCGACAGATAAATTGTCAAGGTGCTGTCAGATCTTTCTATTGACTCCCATGCTTCAGTTATTACTTCCGGTTTCATTATAAGACCGGCTCCTCCACCATAAGGGGAATCATCCACCTGTTTCCTTTTTCCTATTCCGAAATCTCTTATCTGGTGAGTATTGATCTCAACAGAATCATTGTCGATAGCTCTTTTTACCATGCTTACCGAAAATGGAGACTCGAAAAATTGAGGGAAAAGGGTTAAAATATCAATTTTCATCTTCAAGCTCCTTCAGAAGGATCAGTTTTCCTTCTTTTTTTGAAATGAAACCTTCACTTAAAGGGATGTAAAATATATTGCCGTCAACGCTTGTAACTTCAGCAAGAAGATAAGAAGGTGTCTGTGATATTGAACTGATCTTACCCGCCTTTTCTCCGTCAGGATTATAGATCGCCGCTCCCTGAAGAAGATCCATCGACTTGTCTTCTATATCTTTTTCAGGAATGGAAAACGATTCTCCTATGAAAAACTGTGCAGTTTCATAATCATTAACTTCATTCAATTTTATATGGAATCCTCTGGAAACCTTTTTTATTGAATCAATTTTCCATGATGTATGAAAATCAGTATGATATATTTTTTTTACATCAAGAATAAAGGTGTTGTCTTTGAAACAGGAGTTGAACAGCATAGTTCCGTCTTTTTTCAGGACTTTGCTGAAAACTCCGATAGAACGATAGTTACTCAATATCCGGGATCAGTCTTCAATGATTTCAAGAATACATTTTTTGCTGTCGCGGGAAGTAGCTGCTCCTATAAGAACTCTCATAGCTTTTGCTATTCTTCCTTCTCTGCCGATAACTTTTCCCAAATCTTCTTTTGCGACTCTGAGTTCAATAACAGTAGTTCTTTCACTGTCAACTTCGCTGACTGATACTTCATCAGGATTGTCAACAAGTTTTTTTACTATCAATTCAACCAGTTCTTTCATAATGTCCCTCCATCAATTTCAGTAAAAACCAGTTTTTATTTTTTTACTTTTTTTACAAGAGAAGCAACTGTTTCAGAACATTGTGCTCCGTTTTTTATCCACTTCTCAAGTTTTTCGTGATCTATTACGATCTCTGCAGGATCAGTGCAGGGGTTGTAGTGTCCAATCTTTTCAAGATAGGCACCATCTCTTTTGGTTCTGCTGTCAAGTGCGACAATACGGTAAAAAGGTTTCTTTTTTGCTCCGCCTCTTGTGAGTCTGATACTAACACCCATTTTAACTCCTCCGGAATATAGTGTTATTGTAATCCCTTGAATTTGTTCATCAGGCTGCCCAGCCCGAGTTTGTTTATGTTTTTCATCATTTTCTTCATTTCAAGGTACTGCTTCATAAACTGATTTATATCCTGAACTCTTGTTCCGCTTCCTGTTGCTATTCTTCTTCTTCTGGAGCCGTTCAAGATCTCAGGTCTCTGTCTTTCCTGTTTTGTCATGGAGCATATAATCGCTTCAATTCTTCCAAGTTCTTTTTCAAAGTCAACTTTGCCCTGAACTTTTTTCAGTTGTTTTCCCATGCCGGGTATCATTCCAAGCATATTTTCCATAGGTCCCATTTGACGGATCATTTTCATTTGAGATAAAAAATCTTCCAGATCAAAGCTGTTCTTTGCCATTTTTTTCTGCATCCGCAGAGCTTCTTCGGTATCAATTTTTTCACTTGCCTTTTCAACCAGTGAAAGAACATCTCCCATTCCGATTATTCTGCTTGCAACCCTGTCAGGGTGAAAAAGCTCGAACTGGTCTATTTTTTCTCCGATACCAACAAATTTCACAGGTGCACCGGTAACAGCATTGATAGACAACGCCGCTCCGCCTCTTGCATCACCATCCATTTTTGTAAGAACTACACCTGTAATGGAAAGTCTGTTGTGAAATTCACCCGCAACATTGACAGCATCCTGCCCTGTCATGGCATCTGCTACAAAAAGTATTTCAGAAGGATCAACTTTATTCCTGATGTTTGTAACTTCGTTCATAAGCTCAACATCGACCTGCATCCTTCCTGCGGTATCGATTATTACAACATCCAGTGCCATGTTTCTGCCGTATTCAACTGCTTTTTCAGAAATTTCAACAGGATCCATATCAACAGTTGAAGGATATACTTCAACATCTATGGATGCTCCCAGTTTTTTCAATTGTTCGATGGCGGCGGGTCTATAAACATCAGCGGGAACAAGAAGAACCCTCTTTTTCATTTTGTTTTTAAGATAGGATGCAAGTTTTCCGGCAGTTGTCGTTTTACCGCTTCCCTGCAACCCTGCCATTAAAATAACCGCCGGCGGACGGACATTGAGATTGATGGAGTGATCGCCTTCCCCTAATATGTTGACAAGTTCATCGTGAAATATTTTGACGAACATTTGTCCCGGGGTAACGCTTTTCATCACTTCGGTTCCAAGAGCCCGTTCTTTCACCTTATCTACAAGTGATTTTACCACCTTGAAGTTGACATCAGCTTCCAAAAGAGAAAGTTTCAGCTCTCTTATACCTTCCTGAATATTATCTTCTGACAATTTTCCGACACCCCTTAGCTTTCTAAAGGTACTTTCCAGCTTGTCGGTGAGCTGATCGAACATATAGTTCTCCTACACAAAAAAAGCGAGGGTTATTATATGATTAGAGTCAAATGAGTCAAGAAATAATATGTTTTAACAGTTGAATCCCAGTTAATACAGCGAGTTAACTCTTTGTTTTCAGCAGTTTTCGTCGGTTAAGTTTGTAAGCCACTTCCCTTTTTGAAAAAGATAGACCGCAACAAAAGCTGCAAAAAGATTGCTTAACGCCATACCGCCCCATATTCCGGAGGCATTAAATCCCAGTATAAACGCGCCAATGATAGAAAAAGGTATCCTGAAAAGCCAGAGCCTTGCAAAACCCACTATCATAGCAGGCATATTGGTTCCTGCAGCGTTAAATGCGGCAGTTGTTCCTCTGACAACTCCGAAAAGAGGAATTGAAAGTCCGAATATCAGAAGAAAACGGGATCCTTCCTGTATGACACCTGTGTCCCCCGGTATGAAAAGAGCGATCAGCTCTTCACGGAACGGCATTATTACAGCAATTTGAATTGCTATAATGGCAGAGATTATTTTTATCCCTTCAACAGCACATTTTTTTGCCCTTGCAAAATTGTTCGCTCCGAGGTTTTGTCCGATTATTGTTGCAAGTCCCTGCCCAAGTCCCTGTGCAGGTATGAAAATAAAGCTGGTCAATCTGTTGACTATTCCATATCCGGCAAGTGCATCCCTTGATTCGGGAAGTTTTGCAATTACAGTCATAAGAACAATGAAACCGAGAGATTCAGCACTGTGTCCGACAGCTGCAGGAAAACCGATCTTGAAAATTCGCTTTACCCATTTTTTTTCGGGGAGAATATGGTTCAGAAGAAGTTTGAGGGCATTTTTTTTCCTCAGCATTATGTAAAGAACGGCAATTGAAGCAAGAGCAGTGCTCAATAAAGTTGCAGCGGCAGCCCCTGCAACGCCCATTCTTGGAAAAGGACCGATCCCTACTATCAGGAAAGGGTCGAGGATTAAATTTATGATGTTGGTAATGAGGGTTATTTTTAAAGGTGTTTTGGTATCTCCTGCTGCTGCGGAAAGGATTCTGAAAGAAGCATTGATAAAAACAAACGGCATACATGGAAAAAACCACAGCAGATAACTTGTTGACAATTCAGTGATCCTTCCGTGTCCTGTAATTAAAGGCAATAAATGAGGAGCCAGCAATGTTCCGGCAAATGCAACAATAATACCTGCAACCACTGAAAAAGAAATGACTTGAGTGGCAGCTACATCAGCATCATTTGAGTTT
Organism: Candidatus Sumerlaeota bacterium; assembly: GCA_007136595.1. Taxonomy (GTDB): domain Bacteria; phylum UBP6; class UBA1177; order UBA1177; family UBA1177; genus SLGQ01. The sequence goes on from SLGQ01000109.1 coordinate 8,749, forward strand.
CCTGCTCCGGTATGTTGGCTCACCAAAGCGGTTCCGCTCATTGCAAAGCCTGCTACAGCGGAAGCAAAAAACCATAAAAGAGGAAAAGCGACCTGTAATGCGGCAACAGAATCACCGCTTTCTTGACCGCCAAGTCGCCCAAGCCAGAACATGTCAGCAAGCTGATAAAATGTTTCAAGAAGAGAAGCCAGCATAACAGGCCATCCAAGACGGAACATTAGCGGAATAGTGTTTGAACCTAAGATTTCTGACCGTTTGGGAGCCGACATAATACCTCCGACAGAGCAGGACATTATAGCTTAAACATTTCACTTTAATCAATTTTTATTGTTCATTTATTTGTCAGTGTGATCTTTTCTTTGCAAAAAAAAATAATTGTACTAAACTCAAGGTGTTTTTTTGTTAACTGTTGGATCAGGAGGAGTTGATATGTTAAATCTTAAGTACATTCCAAATGTTGACCCGGAGGTTGCGGGGATCATCGAAAAAGAGGCAGAAAGACAGGAGTACGGTCTTGAATTAATAGCAAGTGAAAACTTCACGAGCAATGCCATAATGGAAGCTCAGGGGAGTCTTTTGACCAACAAATATGCCGAAGGTTATCCTAAAAGGAGATACTACGGCGGTTGTGAAGTTGTTGATCAGGTTGAAACTCTCGCAAAGAAAAGGGCATGCGAACTTTTCGGTGCCGAATTTGCTAATGTTCAACCCCACAGCGGTTCCCAGGCAAATATGGGTGTTTATTTTGCTGTGCTTAAACCGGGCGATACTCTTATGGCTATGAACCTTGATCATGGTGGACACCTTACTCACGGAAGCCCTGTCAGTTTTTCAGGTCAGCTTTACAATATAGTTTCTTACGGTGTTTCTCCTGAAACAGGTATGATAGATTATGATGAATTTGAAAAAATTGCTGTTGAAAATAAACCTAAAATGATCCTTGCGGGAGCTTCTGCATACACGAGAATAATTGATTTTAAAAGGATCCGCGAGATCAGTGACAAGGTGGGAGCATACATGATGGTTGATATGGCTCACATTGCAGGTCTTGTTGCTGCCGGTCTTCATCCAAGTCCTGTTCCTTATGCCGATTTTGTGACAACTACGACCCATAAAACCCTCAGAGGCCCAAGAAGCGGTCTGATCCTTGCCAAAAAAGAACATGCAAAGATCATTAATTCCAATGTTTTCCCCGGAATTCAGGGTGGTCCCCTCATGCACATAATTGCGGCAAAAGCAATTTGTTTTAAAGAAGCCATGTCTGAAGATTTTAAAAACTATCAGAAACAGGTTCTCAAAAATGCAACCGCTATGGCGGATGAATTTGTAAAAATGGGATATGACCTTGTTTCAAAAGGGACAGATAACCACCTTATGCTCATAGATCTGAGAAACAAAGGTAAAACAGGAAAAGTAACAGAAAAAGCTCTCGATAAAGCTCATATAACTGTGAATAAAAACATGGTTCCATTTGATGATCAGTCACCTTTCATAACAAGCGGAATAAGAGTTGGAACTCCGTTCCTTACAACAAGAGGTCTCAAAGAAGATGATGTCCGCCTTGTTGCAAGACTTATGGACAGAGTTATAACTTCCATTAAAACAAATGAGTTCGATCCTAAAGTTGGAATAGATTCAAATGTAATTGATGACAGTGTCATTGAAGAAGTAAAAGTGGAAGTTAAAAAGATCTGTGAAAAATATCCGCTTATTAAACTGTAAAACTATTTGAGAGAAAACAATGAAATGTCCTTTCTGCGGATCGTTCAAAGATAAAGTGGTTGACAGCCGGTCAACAAAAGATGACTCTGAAATAAGAAGAAGAAGAGAGTGCGAAGATTGCGGCGGCAGGTTCACTACTTATGAAAGAATTGAAGAGTTGATGCCCATTGTTAAGAAAAAAAATGGTGAAAGAGAACCCTTTGATCGCAATAAAGTGAAAAAAGGTCTTTTAATATCATGTCAGAAACGCCCTGTTTCTGCTGAAACCATTGAAAAGATCATCGAAAAAGTGGAAAAAGCAATTCAGGCACTTGAAAAAAAAGAAATAGAAAGCAGAGAGATAGGAAGTCTTGTAATGACCGAACTGAAGGAAATAGACAAAGTTGCCTTTATCCGCTTTGCTTCGGTCTATAAAGAATTCCGTGATGCCGTTGATTTTATCGAAGAAGCCGCTGAACTTCATGTGAAAGAGTGACAGGCTTTATTTCTGCAAAAAACCGATACCTTTTTAAAATTTCTCTGTTGACATAATATTTCACAGTTATATAATCCTCTTGCAGTTGGTGTTTATGTTAACCGCTTTTTATATTTTTTGGAGGTAGATCGATGAAAAGATTACTTGTGTTTTTAATGATGATCCTGATTTCCGGAATTCTTTTCGGAAGCCAGGCAAAAATCTATGAAAGGGCTGAAATGAGGACGGTTTCAGGGGTTCCTGTTATCGTAAACAATATTCAGATCCCTGTAAGAACAGATGTTCCTTCTTTGAAGAGATTCATCAAAAATGATTTTTACCAAAACTTTAAAATTGGACAAAATGTTGAGCCTGAACTTTTGAGAGCCGTTAACTTTGACGGAACTTCAATTTATAAGTTCGCTCTTTTTTACAAAGGTGTTCCCGTTGAAGGAACTTACACCGTTCTTATTGTCAGAAACGGAAATATTGAAAGAATTTCCAACTCGATAGGAAAAATAAACATTGATATGACAAACCTCATATCCAGTGATGTTGCCGTGAGATCTGCAATGAAAGTAAGAGGAATAAAACTTTTCCCTTCAAAATTCCATGCAGAAAAGATCATTTATCCTTACTTTGATTCATTCGTTCCTGCATACAGAGTCCGTTTTGCTCCCATTCACCTTGCTGACAACAGATTCCACATAGTTGAAGCAAGAACAGGCAGAGTGATCCATTCCGGCAACTCAACATGGTTCAATGATGATCCAGTGCCGACAGACAAAGCTCTTTTGTGGAAATACAATCCCACTGTTACTCCTGATATAGAAGAGATCGATCTTATATGGGTTGCTCCTCATGATGACGACGATGTTGATGTTCCAGGCTCTTTGATCACATTGAAAGATGGTAAAGGTGTAAGAGCTGTAAAAGCATTCAACTGCCCCAATGAAGGTGACAAAATCGATCTTCAGGAATTAATTGGAATGTCAATTCTTGTTCCGATGTGTACTCCAATGCCTCTTGCCAACAAAATTGATAACGGCAGTTTTATGTACGATGACTGCGAAAGTGGACACGAATTTGATGAAGATCACATTTTAGCCGAAAATATAAACCGCTGTGCAGAAATTTCAATGTATCACCACAGCACACTGATTTACAATCACTTGAGAAGCCTTTATTCTGAAATAGGGTCTGACGATGAATTTTATCTTCAGAACAATGATGCCAGCAGACCTTTGAATGTAATTGGAAACTTTACTACTCCCGAAATCAGTATTGAAGCCATAATGGGTGGATCCGACAAACTTGTTCCTTTTGACAATGCTTTTTTCTCTCAGGATAATCCGATGATGGGAGATTTGCTTGGTCAGTTCGGAGTTAAAGGAGATCTTCTGGTTTTCGGGCTTGGGACAAAAGCCAATTTTGCTTATGACGGAGATGTTGTTTATCATGAATTCGGTCATGCAACCATATATACTACCGGAATTGTAGGAATGGAATACACTGACAAATACGGGATAACTAACCAGCCCGGAGGACTTCACGAAGGTCTTGCCGATACTTTTGCATTCCTGATGACCGACAATTCATGTACCGGCGAATATGCTTCAGAAGGATTCATTAAATATGCACAGTCACAAGGCGGCATTATTGAAATGGATAAAGAAGGTGATTTTTACTGTATGCGTTCGGCTCTCAATGAATATAGAGTTTTTGAAGATACCATAGGTCAGGTACACTGGGATGGACAGCCCACCCTTGCTGCAAACTGGGAAATTTATGAGATGCTTAAAAAGGATATGAGCGTTGAGGATGCAAGAGATAACCTTACCAAACTTGTTATGAAAACACTTTATTCTATCGGAACAAGCAATGCATCTTTTAAGCTTTATGCTGAAACAATGATGGATGAAGTTGAAAAGGATGCGGTTTTTAAATCTTACAAAGATGAAATATTTAAAATTTTGGAAGATAGAAATTTCTTTGAAGAGATCAGAGCAAGATCTGCGAATGAAACCGTTAAAGAGTCACATGTTCCCGGTACAGTGAGTGACGACATGATGGGTGGCGGCGGTGGCGGCGGCATTGAAATTGTTGTGGATGGAAAAACAATGAATGTTGCACCTTCTTATATGCAGTTCTACTATGATGTTGCAGAAGATTCTGATAAAACCGGTTTCCAGATATCAGCATCTGTTTCAGCAGGTCAAGGTGGAGGTATAATGCCGGGTGGCGGTGGAACCCCCTCACTTCAGATTTTTTACAGAAAAGGTGGGCCGATAGAGTACAATCTTGATGAAGATTCTTTGAAAGTCGTACCTTTGAAAGATGGCAGTGTTGAAACAGCAGACAGCGGGTTAACCAGAAAATGGGGCATCCCCAATGTTAAAAAAGGTGAAAGGTATTACTTCCAGTTTATAAACACAGCCTCTCCCGGTATTTTACGCAATATATCTGTAACTCCTGCTGATATTGAATCTGAAGAAGAAGATGATGAAATTGATGATGAAGATGAAATTGATGATACAGATCCTTCCGAAGATGATAAAATGCCCGAAGAAGAAGAAAAAGATAGTAAAAAATCAAAAGGCTGCTCCATTCTTTTCTTCTGAAAATAATCTTAATTCATTGTTTTTTCACTGAATGATCCATACGGAATCATAAATTTTTCCAAATTTACCTTGAAACTTTCAGTTTTTATTGTATCATAATATTTAGTTTTGGTGTGAGCCGAGTGTTAAAATAGCTGTGTGGAGGAAAAGAAATGTTAAAGTTGTTTTTTTTGTTAATTATTTTAATTTTCAGTGTTGCTGCCTGCAACATAGAAAGTGAAAGTTGTTTCAGCAATGATGATTGTTTGGAAGGATACACATGTAACATGGATACAGGTCAATGTGTTCCTGAAGAAAAAGGGACGGAAGATGATAGCGGCGGGGAGACAAACGATGATGACGGTGATGAAAAAACCGACGACGATCCTGTTGAGCCTACAGATGAGTATGGCGGGATAATAACTACTTGTCAACCTGGTGTTGAGGTTGAATGTTATACCGGACCTTCAGGAACAAGAGATGTCGGAATTTGCAGAGCAGGGATATCAACCTGTCTTCCTGATGGAAACGGTTGGAGTGATTGTGAAGGGCAGGTGACTCCTCAGCCTGAAATATGCGGAGATGGAATTGATCAGAACTGTGATGGTCAGGATTGGGTTAAAGGTGGGCCTATGGATGTTGACATAGATGGAGACGGTTACACCTACTGTGACGGTGATTGTTGCGAAGTACAGTATGAATGTTTCGGGTTTGATCCTGATAAGGTTAACCCGGGTGCCTATGATTTTCCTAACGGTTTTGACCAGAACTGTGATGGTACAATTGATACTCCCCGTGTTTTATGTGACGGTGAAATAGACCCTAACTCAACTGATCCTGTTGACATGGCAAGGGCAATGGATTTGTGCCCTGTAACGGAAGATGTTCCGTTCGGGCTTATAAGTGCTGAAATTTCTTTCCCTGATGGAACCGGAGTAGGGATGGTTCCAGAAAACCAGTATTCCGTTTTAACAGCTTTCGGAAACACAATTGTGCCAAATCTCGGGGCTTCTTTTGCAGTTATGTCTTCAGGAAATGCAACAAATCCGATAGGGGAGCCGAGTGTCAATAATGAAACAAGCTCCAGTTCACCTCCCGACTGGTATCAGGCAAATAATAACAGATACCCCACTCCCCCTGACTGCGGGTTTTTGACAAGCAACAGCGGTGATCCTGCAAATGATCCTGTAATGCTTACTTTGAATGTGAAAGCCCCTACAAATGCCGAAGCCTTCAGTTTTGACATCTATTTTTTCAGTATTGAGTTTCATGAATATGTATGTTCACAGTATAACGACTTTTTTGTTGCACTGCTTGACTCAGAGTTTTTCAGCGGAGATCCCAATCTTGCAAATCCAATGGACAAAAATCTTGCAATGGATGAAAACGGCAATCCTGTCGGTATCAATCTTGCAATGAGCGGTCTTTTCACTGTTTGTGATCAAGCTCCATTGATCGCTCCGCAAAAAACCAAGTATTGTCAAGGTTCGGAAGAACTTAAAGGAACAGGTTTTGAAGGTCACGGGGCAACCGGATGGCTTACAACCAGAGGTAACATAGAGCCGGGTGAAGAATTTAAAGTAAGGCTTGCAATATGGGATGCCGGTGATCATATACTTGATTCTCTTGTAATAATTGACAACTGGCAGTGGTATCCTGAAAGAATGAGACCCGGAACTGATCGAAAATAATTTCACTGACATTGTTTTTAATAAAAAAACGCCCCCGGAATGGGGGCGTTTTTATTTGAAAGACTGAG
>SLGQ01000107.1 GCA_007136595.1 Candidatus Sumerlaeota bacterium
GAGTGATGTTTAAGCTTGTTGAAATCTGCTTCAAAAAGATCAATGGTTGACTTCAGGCAGTCAGGCATATACATCATTGGAAGCCTTGTGTCTTCTTTGACAAAACAAGTGTATTTCTTTTCTTTGATAGCTTCATAGTAAATTGCAACAGCATAATCTGTTGTTCCACCACCCGGAAGAGTTTCGTGGCTTATGATACCGGGATAACGGAGTCCTCTGACATCGAGTCCGAATCTTCTCACATAGTAATCACCGAGAAGTTCGCCTGCAACTTTAGTTACACCATACATCGTTGTAGGTCTAAGAATTGTTTCCTGAGGAGTATTCACCTGCGGAGTTTCAGGACCGAAAACAGCTATGGAGCTGGGAATTAGAACCTGTTTCATGTTCTTTTCTCTTGCAAGTTCAAGAACATTTATAAGACCGTTCATATTTACATCCCACGCAAGCATTGGATTTTTTTCTCCTACTGCTGAAAGTATTGCCGCCATATTGATAATATGGTCAATTTTATACTTTTCGCAAACTTCATTGAACCTTTGTTTGTCCATTACATCAAAAAATTCAAAGGGTCCTGTTTCTTTGATTTTTTGAGTAGGTTCAGTTTTTCTTGTGGAAGCAACAACATTGTCGTTTCCGTAAATTTCACGCATTTTGAGAGTAAGCTCGGAACCGATCTGTCCTACAGCACCGATAATAAGAATTTTTTTCATGATTTCACTCCTTGTAAAATAACAGTTGCCATTATATTTGCCAAAAAACACTTAGATAAAATAATTTAAAAAACACCCGAACCTGTTTCCGATGATTTATAATAAAAATATTGTCCGTTATCAAGTTCTTTTTAAAAAAGAATATCATCAGGAAACTTTTTTTCCGCCTGATTTATAAAGAAATATCCTTTCAAGCACAAATTCAAGGTCAGCTATGCCGGAATCCGCCCTGTAGTTAAGATAGCGGTATATTATAAGACTTGGAATTGCCACAGTAAGTCCGGCAGCGGTAGTTATAAGAGCTTCCCATATTCCACCGGCAAGTATCATAGGGTTTCCACCGGCTTCAGTAAACCTTGTAAATATCTTTATCATCCCCAGCGTAGTACCGAGAAGTCCAAGCAAAGGACTTATTGTCGCCATGATACCGGGAATGGAAATCCCCCTATAAATGTCTGAACTAACATTTTTAGCATACATTTCAGTAACTTTAGCGGAATCTTCTCCTGTGGTATCAGCAATTGCAAGATCAAGTATTTTTGAAAGAATATCGTTTTTCTTTTTCACCTCTCCTGCAATTTCATCCCAGGATCCCTTTGAAGCAAGGTGAATTAAAAATTCGGGGTTGTTAACGATATTTTTTTTTCTGAGGAAAAACAGTCTTTCAAAAAGAACAGCAAAGCTGACAACAGAACAAAGAATTATGGGGTACATCAAGATGCCCCCTTTATCCAGTATTTCAAAAAAACTCATATTAAAACCAAAACAATTAATCGGTCACTATAAAAAATTCAACTCTTCTGTTCCTTCTTTTGTCAGGTTCAGTATCTCCTGTCGAAACCGGCTCAGTGCTTCCAAATGTAACTAATGTTATCCTCTTTTGATCAACACCGTTTCTTACAAGAATATCTTCAACAGCTTGTCCTCTTGCCCTTGCAAGTCTTGCAGGTTCAGACATATCTGTATGAGCTTCGATCCTTACTCTCAAGGTATAATTACGGGTAAGGATCATTGCAACCTTTTCCACTTCTATCTGGTTTACAAGCCTTGCTGAATTTTCGAAGAAATAAACTACTTCCTGAAGTCTCTGTCCCGTTTTTTCCGCTTTTTTAGGGGCGGGGCGCGGAGCAGGTTTCTGAACAGGCTCAGGTTTCACTTCAGGGGCTGGCTCCTCTATTTCGTCTTCTTCCTCATCTTCCATTTCCGCTTTCATTTCAGCCTCTATTTCAGCTTCTATTTCATCTGCAATAGCATCTTTTATTTCAGCTTCTATCTCTTCAACTTCTTCAATATCTATCTCTTCCTCAGCTTCCTCAACTTCTTCGCGCTCATCAACTTCTTCAGTTTGAACTTTTTTTACGCCATGCCTTCCGCTATATGATATTCCGAGAAAAACACGATATTTAGGAGATGCCAGAGCAGAACCTATACCTGCTGATGCTCCTGCTGTAATGTCCATGCCTACAGGTGTACCTATTCTGAAAGCTCCACCAGCTTCAATATGATCTACGGCAGAATTATCAAAAGGTTTGTCAATCGAAGTTACCGCACTGAACTCTCCCACCACATCAAGCCATCCGGGAATAAATTTTCCTGCAAGAGCAACTTTTACTCCGAATTCATCATCAAAAGGAGTTTCTCTGAACATTTGTTTTTCCTGAAGATGGTAGAAAAAGTTAACTGCCGCGGCAAAAAACTGAGAATCACTGCTTAAAGCCAAAGCGGGTCTGAATGAAAAATTTGCTTTACCCATAGCTTTATGTATCTGCCTTCCGGTTGGAGCCATAACTTCAGTTATCAAAGATACTGCAAAAAGACCGTCACTGAAATTATAAAGCTGAAATCTCGGGATCAATCTCATATCCCCGATACCGGCGGAAGGAGGAGTTTTGTCATTTCCCCACCCTGCACCATCCTGATAAGCAACAACAGGAATGACAAGTCCGATATCGAGCCACTTCAAAGGGCTGTAAAAACCTGATATATCAACGGTAAACTGATCTCCTATCACAGTTTTAGCTTTATTCCCTTCGCTGTCAAAAAGAGATATCGGGTCAGGTTGATAGTTGAAGAAAAAACCTAAACCCCAATTCGCGGAATCCAGCCCTGAACCGCTATAAACAGTCAGATAATCATTGCTGAAAGGAGATGTTTTAAATCGCTGAGGATCTATTGCCGGCTCTTCGGAAAACAAAACCATTGATGAAAAAAACAGGATCAATGCTGTTACTGCAACTTTAAAATCAACCTTCATATTACACCCCAATAATTTTGTAAAAGGATCAATCCCGGCACAAACCGGGCGAAATTATACTCAACACCACTTCACAAATCAAACTATTATTTTCAAAAAACCGGTTTAAATTTTATTTATTCTTTTATTACCATCAGCACAAAAGGGCTCCGAACATTTTGTTATTTTTATTTGAGTTTTATGTCAGGAGTTGTATATTCCCATCCAGATCGTGGTTTCTTAGTAACTTTTTTTTAATGGAGCTTTCCATGTTTTTTAAAGATCAGATAGAAAACTTGTTGAAATGTGATGCAAAGATCAACCATAATATGTCAAGGGAACTGCTTATACATAACGCAGTTACTCTCGGCAAAGCTCTTCCTACAAAAAAGGGTGCACTTGCAACCTGGACACCTGTAGAATCAACCGGAAGAAGCCCTAAAGACACTTACATTGTAAAAAATGAAGAGTCCGCCCATAAAATTGACTGGCACTCTCCGAATAACCGCCCAATGGATCCTGAAACTTTCAAAATGATATTTGAAGATGCCGTTGAAACGATCAAACGCAAAAAAAGTTTTTATGTCAACGACAGGGTTTTGGGTGCCGACTCATCCTATGCACTTCCTGTGAAAACCATAACTGACAAGGCTTTCACTTCGGTTTTTGTTGACAACATGTTCAGACCTGTACCTGATGATATTGATAAAAGCATTTTCAAAGATAGAACCTTTACTTTGATCGCACTTCCATACAATAAGCTTGATAAAAAGAAGTATAAAGGAAGACTCCGCACAATGCCTGACGGAACTGCAAGCGATATGGTCATAGCTGTAGATTTTGACAATGCGGTCGGTATCGTTTACGGCTCGGCATATCTTGGAAGCTGCAAAAAAATGCTTTTTACCGTGATGAACTTCTATCTTCCGGATCATGGAATTCTTCCAATCCACTGCAGTGCAAATGAAGATAAAGACGGTTCTGTCGCTTTGTTTCTCGGATTAAGCGGGACAGGAAAAACAACTCTTTCAGCAGATCCTGAAAGAGCACTTATAGGTGATGATGAACATGGCTGGAGTGATGATGGAATAGCTAACTTTGAATACGGTTGCTATGCTAAGCTCATAAACCTTAAGCAGGAAAAAGAACCTGAAGTTTATAATGCGGTATTTCATGAAGCAGACCATCTTGAACATGGTGCACTTATTGAAAATTGTATGATGTATCCAGACGGACACATAGA
>SLGQ01000322.1 GCA_007136595.1 Candidatus Sumerlaeota bacterium
ATGAGTTTACTTTCCTGCATTTCTGACAGCTTTTTTCAATTGCTCGATACTTGGCAGTTTAGATTTGTATGTTGCAATGAAAATCTTTTCTTCAAGTCCGCCAAGAGCATACTGCACTTCTTCAAAACCTGCATCGGAACATATTATAAGTCCGATGGTATCTTTTTCATTTGAAAAACCTCCATTGAAACCAAGATCGTAGTTTCTTTTAAAAATTTCGTTATTTTTCGCTGAAGGCAGTGTTCTAGAATTTGTCAAAGCAGTTTTGTCGTCTAAGGTGTTTTCAAAAAGCCGGTCACTTATCTGTTTTTTCAACTCTCTTACACTCCATGAGTTTGCAATGGCTTTGCTCTGATAAAAATCCCTTTTTTGTTTTTCATCAATATCAACAAGCACAGAATAATGTGTCCAGCTTAATTGTGGTGTCAGTGACCCCACAATCGCATATTGCTTATAAAACCTTATTATTCTATATAGCTCTCTCTTGTTGATCCCAATGTCATCAGAAATTGAATTAACAAGCTGTTTCCCGTATTCAGCTCTTTCCTTGTTCCGAATTTCTTCTCTTACAATTCTTTCTCCGATCTGCCAGTAAGTTTGCACTTTGATATTGTCAACAGCCTTATATGCTCTGTTTTGACCTTTCTCGAGGATGCTTTGAAGCTCATTAAGCAAGCCTCTGTAACTTTCATCGGATTTAATGATATTTGAATTTTTTGCAGGAACTTTTGACACCGCAATTTCTCCTAATGCAAAAAAGCTCAAAAAGAAGATATAAAAGGTAATTGATAAGTCAAGATAAAATATATTAATATGTTTTAGAGGCGTTGACTATCTTTGTTTTATAGGTTAATCATTCTGGATGGCAAAGCTCTCAAGAGAATAATCATCTTCAAGCGGAACAAGAGTTGAAGATTTTTCAACCAGACCCTCAGTCGTGATTTCTGCAAGAGTTATTGATACAGACTCATCATTTGAGCTTCTGAAAGAGCCGATAATAACATGGTTTTTAAAGGGTTTGCTGTTGAGCTTTATCATGGGTCTTACAAGGTCATGATTTTCTTTTAAAACAAAGGAGAGTTCGTTTTCATCAATAGACAAAGTTGCTCCTTTGAAGTAGGAGTTAAGGACAACTGCGGCAGTTCCTTCATCGTTGATTGCGGCATAATCAGGGCTGTCAAAAAGCGGATCTTCAAATGTATCAAGCAAAGTAAATTTATCAGTTCCGTCAAACTGGAACAGTTTCATTACACCAGGTTCTTCGCTGTAGTCGCTTGAATTGGGGATAAGAACAAGACCGTTTTGAGATGTTCCTATCGAACTGGTGCCGGGTCCCATTCCTCTTTCTCCGGGAGTTCCCCAGACATCAAACCATTTAATAACTTCAGGAGTATCCCCGCTAATATCCATCAGAACAAGATCTTCAGGTGATGCTGTTGCCAAATCTTCACCCTCTTTTTTAATAAAATCTTTTCCTGCCAGAGCAATGGCTTTTGTTTTGCAGGGAAGAACTGTAAAGGCTTTGGGAACATGCATAGGATGATAATCTTCTGAAATTGAAGCCTTTCCGGTTTTGTCAACGGACATTGTATAAATTCCGCCAAGATAGTTGCTGTAATCAGAGGGAACAATAGTGTTTCCGTAAACGAGAAGAATTTTGTAAGGATCAAGAGAATGATGGACAACTTCTCCGAAAATTACTCTCTCGGTGGTGGTTTCTCTATCTTTAAGATTTGGAAGCTCAACCTCTTCCTGAGCGATACATACCGAATCATCAATTATGGCAAAAAGGGTAATGTATCCTGTTTTCCATGATGATACAGCGGCAAGCTGTCCATTTGAATTAAAGCCTATTCCTCTTAAATCAGGGTCAGTTTCAAAGAATTTTTCGGTATCAACAAGGGAACCGTCATCTTTAAGAACCAATATCTGAACTCGCCACGGAGCATCGTAATCGCTGTAATTTCTACTTGTAGCAAGAATAATTTTCCCTTTGGGAATATCTGTTACACATTTTTTTCCATTCATATCAAACTCGGAAAGAAACTCCTCATCTTCGTCAGGTGCATCAATGTGATCATCAGGCATCTCAGTTTCATCAGGCTCGATTAGTTCATCTGTAGAATCATCATCGTTTTCCGTTTCCGAGTTATTACATCCCCAAAAAATCAGCAGTGAAAAAATAACTGCCACAAATAAAAACGATCTCACAAACACTTTCATTTTAATCTCCCTGAAAAAACAGGGCTGATTATAACAGAGAAAAAGGTTTGTTGCTAATTTATAATAGTTTTTTTGCAAGTTTTTAAACTAAACTGACATGTCAGTCTATTTTTGTTGACAAGCTGAAAAAAAAAAGTAAAGTTCATATTGTTATTTGTATAAAGGGAGGGACGAATGGATTTTTTACAGCTTTGTATTGCAAGTGTTCAGGGTGTAGTTAAGAACATTAGAATCCCTGATGGTGGAGCAAAGGTTATGCCTCTAAAGAACTGGAAGAATGAGCTGAAAACTGCAATTAAAAACGGAAGTGCCGATGTTGAGCTTTCTGACATCATTGATATCATGGAAAACAGTGAATTCTCTTTTGAACTTTCAGATGCGGAACAGGGCAAACCTTATGGATTATTTTTTAATTCTGTTGTCAAAGGTAAACTGGGGTTGGTGAAATTTTTTGTTGAAAATGATTTTGTTGATCCGGAAATGAAAGACTCCAGAGGTTGGACTGTTCTTGATTATGCTCAGAGGACAAGAAGGTTTGAGGTGATCCATTACCTTATTCAGACAACTTCCTCCCGTTAATATTCTCAAAAATTTGCATTCCAAAGATCATTAAGCTATATTCCCCCGTTGATAACTGATGTTTTCGGTGTTTTGTGAAACTGAGTCCTGAATCCCGCTGGAAGATACTTTTTTTCATCAACTTCATTTTGCTATGTATTGTTGCTGTAAGGCTTGTTCTCCTTGAATTTAAAGTGTCAAGCTTGATGGAGGATCATCAAGAAATTGATTATGTTGAGGAAGACACAGATCCGGAATATGTCAGTGAAGACCCTGTTCACCACGCTGCTCAATCTTATGAAGAAGATAGTGATGAAGTTTCTTCAGCTTCCGAGACAGAAAGCCTCGAAACGGCACAACCGGAAAGGCTCTCTGAAGCAAAAGGGCTTTATTCTTTTTCAATTCCGGTTACTGCGAGCTTTTTCAATACTTTCGCTAACAGCTCCGTAATTGCGGAACTTGTTGAAAAATCAGGAAATAACAGACTTTCAAAACTTCTTTCTGCTCATGTTGCAAGAAACCTTGTTTTTACACTTGACATGAGAAGGGATGTCTATCCTGGAGATGAAATAAGTGCCGTTTTCAGAATAGTTCCGGAAAAAGAGAGAAGAGAAAGGGAAGATATGCCCGATGAAATTGAGATACTTGCAATGAGATACAAGTCAGTTAGGCTTAAAAGGACCCTTTACTCATACAGATTTAAACCTTCCGGATACAGGTTCGATACATTTTTTGATGAAAAGGGTGTTGCTGTGGAGAAAAAATTGAGAAATTCTCCCATCAAGGAATGGATACAGATAACAGCGTTGCTTAATGACCGTCGCCCCAGGCATGACGGAATTGATTTCAAAGCACCCGTAGGAACTCCTGTATATGCTCCCTGGAGCGGTAAAGTTTTAAGAACCAACTGGAACACAAGATACAATGGACTTTGCATTGAAGCTGAAGTTAACACTAATCCCAAAATTTATATGGTTCTTCTTCATCTTGACAAACTTCATGTCAAACCCGGAGATACATTCAAAGCCGGTGACCTTATAGCTGATGTCGGAAATACCGGGAGATCTTTTGCTCCCCACCTTCACTATCAGCTTCAAAGGGAACGGGGAAGAACTAACAGAATAATCGACCCTTTAAAATTTCACGGAACAGTTGAAAGAACCATACCTGAATCGGACAGAGCGGCATTTGAAGCACTCAAAAAAGAGATGAATTCTCTGATGGACAGACCTCATTAAAAGTTCTTAAAATAGCAGAAATAAATGTTTTGAAGTTTATTTTTTCATCCAGCGGGTTCTATCCCAATGGACATTTTTTTCAGATGGTTCAAGTCCGCATTTTGAGATAAAATATCTATGGAACTCACGGTTCGGTGAGAGTTCGGGATGAAAACTTGTGGCAAGC
>SLGQ01000295.1 GCA_007136595.1 Candidatus Sumerlaeota bacterium
GAGAAGAACCCTCACTTAAAAAATGATATGAAAAGTTGGGATACAATAACTTTTTTAAATAAATCAAAACTATGCATAAGAGGAAAAATTACAAGAGCAGCTATCATACTTCTTGGCAAACCTGAATCAGAGCATTTTATTTCTCCCTCTGTCGCAAAAATATCCTGGATATTAAAAGACAGAGACGGAATTGAGAAAGATTATTCACATTTCAGCTGTCCATTTATTCTCAGTATAAGTGAAATATTTGCTAAAATCAGAGTGTTGAAATACAGGTACTTGCCTGAAGGGTCTCTTTTTCCCGAAGAAGTTGATAGTTACGATCCCTATATTATAAGGGAAGCTTTAAATAATTGTATCGCACATCAGGATTATTCTCTTTGTGGGAAAATAAATGTTGTTGAGAAAGAGGACTCGATTCTGATTTTCTCAAATAAAGGATCATTTATCCCCGGCTCAGTTGAAAATGTTATAAATGCGGATTCACCTGAATCACTTTATCGCAACCGTTTTCTTGCAAATGCTATGGTTAACTTAAAAATGATTGACACTATAGGCAGTGGAATAAAAAAAATGTTTACAATTCAAAAGAATAAGTTTTTCCCGTTGCCGGAATATTTTATTTCCAAAGAAGAAGTCAAAGTAATCATAACTGGAAAAGTTCTTGACATAAATTATGCCAGAAAACTTGCACAAATACCGGAACTCACTCTGAACGAAATAATAATGCTTGATAAAGTGCAGAAAAATAAGGAATTGAACAATTCGGAAATAAAAGCTCTAAGAGATAAAAATTTGATTGAAGGTCGAAAACCGAGCATACACATCTCTTCCCGTGTGGCACAGAGTACAAATCAAAAAAACGAATATATTAAAATGAGGGGAATTGACGACAAATATTGTCAGAAAATTATTCTTGATTATCTCAATAATTTCAAAGAAGGAAAAAGAGCGGATTTTGAAAAAATACTTTTAGACAAACTACCAGATGTTTTAGACGAAAAACAAAAGAAAAATAAAATAAAAAATAACTTACAAGTGCTTAGAAGAAGAGGGAAAATTTATATTAATGGAAAAGTTTGGAAGATGTCTAAACCTAAATAGCAAGATATTTTTAGACATTTTTAGACATTTGCAGACAGATTTTTTTGGGAGCATATAGAGTATGAGCACACATTTTTTCAACAAATCGTACGATCCTGAAGATTTTTTAATATTCATAAGAAACACAATGTTTCCAAGGTTTGATTTCGGAATGAATCGAAAATCTTTCAGTCCCGGTGAGTTCTCTTTGAAAAAAATAAAATCAATAACTCAACTTGGTCAGTCGGAAAAATTCGATCTTGCATTATATGAAATGACTCATGGAAGTGAGAATGATCCGAGAGTTACTATCACAAGAGAAGCATTCAGGTTTATGAGAGACAATATTGATACTGTTACATCCAATGCACTCATTGTTTTCAGATCTGAAAACAGCGAAAACTACAGGTTCTCTCTTCTTACAACAGATTACTCCCGTGAGGGGAAAAAGACAAAGAAAGAGCTTTCCAATCCGAAAAGATTTTCCTTTTTTCTCGGTCCCGATGCAAAAGTTAAAACTCCGGAAGAGTTTCTTGTTAAAAAGGGGGCGATAGCAGATATAGATGACTTGAAAAGCAGGTTTTCCGTTGAGGTAGTGAACAAAGAGTTTTATTTGAAAATTGCAGGCTTGTTTGAGAATTTTATTGAAAAGGTTAAGTATCCAAGAGAAAACAGAAAAAAAGAATTTGCTGTAAAACTTCTGGGAAGAATAATTTTCTGCTGGTTTCTGAAAAAGAAAAAATCAGCAAACGGTGTTCCACTTATTCCTGAAGAACTGCTGTCATTAAAATCACTTGAAAAATTTAAGGATTATTTTCACAGTGTTCTTGAGCCGCTTTTCTTTGAAGTATTGAACACCCCCGTAAACAAAAGAAAGTTTGAAAACCTTCTCCAGATAGATGAATTTTCTAAAACTATTCCTTTTCTTAACGGAGGTCTTTTTGAGCCCGATAATGATGATATTTATATTCGCGGGGGAAATACCTATAATATTATAAATATAGAAGATGCGTGGTTTAAAAGCCTTTTTGAGCTTCTTGAAATGTATAATTTTACAATTAATGAGAATAGTCCTCTGGACATGGAACTTTCCATTGACCCTGAAATGCTCGGAAGAGTTTTTGAAAACCTTCTTGCTGAAATAAATCCTGAAACTGGTGTAACTGCAAGAAATGCAACAGGAAGTTTTTATACTCCAAGACCTATAGTTGAATATATGGTTGATGAAAGTCTGAAAGCATATCTTTCTCAAAATATTGAAATTGAAGAAGAAACTTTAAACAAACTATTGAGTTGGTCAGATGAAACTCTTGAGCTTTCCAAGGAACAAAAAACAGGTGTTCTGGATGCTCTTGATAAAATGAAATCTATTGACCCTGCTTGTGGTAGCGGGGCTTTTCCAATGGGAATTCTTCAAAAGACGGCTCTCATTCTTGAAAAAGTTGACCCCGATTCAATTGAATGGGTTATGAGAATGGTGGAAAGAATACCGGATTCTGTTATCAGGCAAATTGTCGAAGATCAGTTGCTAAATGAAGACTGGTCGTACAAACATAAGCTTGGAATTATTCAGAACTCTATTTACGGTGTTGATATTCAGCCAATAGCAGTCGAAATATCAAAGCTCAGGTTTTTTCTTTCTTTGATTGTTGATGCAAAAATAGACGATTCTGCACCAAACAGAGGGGTGAAACCTCTCCCGAATCTTGAGTTCAAGATAGTTTGTGCCGATACTCTTTATAAGTCTCCGGAGCCGTTTAACATAAAAACGATTTTTGAAAGAGAGCCTTTTTTTGTGGAACTTGAGAAGCTTGTAAAAGATTATTTCGGAGCCAGCAATGATGTTAAAAAGGAGAAGCTTAAGGGCGATATAAAATCTCATATAAAACAGAAGGTTAAAGAAAAGATGGATGCTATAAACTATACACTCAAGCCGGCAAAAGGGACAAAGTTTGAGCAGGTATGGGGTGAAAAAAATAAAGCAGAGGTTGATAGACTGAATAATGAGCTTGAACTATGGGACAGCTATACAAACATATTTAATCATCAGAAAGTTGAATTCTTTGACACAAGGTATTTCTTTCCAGATGTAAAAGAAGGTTTTGACATAGTTATCGGGAATCCGCCATACATACAGCTTCAGAATAATAACGGTGTTCTTGGTGAAAAATACAAAGACCAAGGTTATCAGTCTTTTGCAAAAACAGGTGATATTTATGCCCTTTTTTATGAAAGGGGAAATGAACTTCTCAAAGATGGCGGACACTTGTGTTATATCACTTCAAACAAGTGGATGAGAGCAAAATATGGAGAAAAACTGAGAGGTTATCTTTCTGGAAAAGTTGATACAAAAATAATAATTGATTTTGGGGGATATAGAGTTTTTGACAGTGCAACTGTTGATACCAACATTCTTCTTTTCAGGAAAAAAGCACTTGAAGATGGAGTTTTCTTTAAGGAGCCAAAGGTTGCGTATCATGAAGATTTAGCTAAAGCATGCAAAATAAGAAAAGATTTCAAACCCTCAACGGATATCTCAAAGTATTTCAAAAGAAACTGTATAGAAATAAGCAAGTTAGGTGCCGACAGTTGGATAATATCATCAGCCGATGAAGCCCTCATAAAAAGAAAAATCGAAGAAATCGGAACGCCCTTGAAAGATTGGGACATTCAGATAAATTACGGTATAAAAACAGGATTTAATGAAGCTTTTATCATTAATGGAGCGACAAAAGACCTGCTTATATCGGAAGATCCTAAATCTGCAGAAATAATCAAACCCATCCTCCGGGGTAGAGACATTAAAAAGTATAAAGCTGAGTTTGCAGATCAGTGGCTGATAAACACCCATAACGGATACAAAAATGTTCCAAGAATTGAAGTGAATAAATATCCGGCAATTAAACGACACCTTGGTAACTATCTGGAAGAACTAAATAAACGGTACGACAAAGGTGACACAATATACAACCTCAGAAACTGTGCTTATGTTGGTGAATTTGAAAAAGAGAAGATTGTGTGGGGAAACTTGGCTCTTGATGCTCAATATGCCTTTGCTGAAAAAGGAGTTTTTGTAAATGCTCCGTGTCCCGTGATAACAC
>SLGQ01000067.1 GCA_007136595.1 Candidatus Sumerlaeota bacterium
ATCCGGGGATGCTCACAGATCATTTCATCTCCAAAAGCATAACCGGGCAACATAAAAATAAAAAGAAAAACAGACGGCAACAACAACTTCATTTACACTTCCTTACTTTTAATAACCATACTTTTCCATCATAGTTTCGTCATTGCTTTCTTCACCCTCTTCTTCTTCTTCCTCTTCGCTTTTCAATGTGGCACATGCTTCCTCATAACCGAGTTCGCACGATTTTTTAAGATATTTTTCTCTGTTTTCATCACCCTGCGGAAAAGTTTTGCCGTAAGTAAAACAATCATCACTGTTTCCTTTTCCACATCTGGTGTTGAGAACTTTTTTCAATGTTTCATCAAATGCCGGTTCATTCATGATTTTAAGGATCATTTCCTGATCTTCCACACCTGACAT
The DNA here is from genome assembly GCA_007136595.1 of Candidatus Sumerlaeota bacterium. Lineage (GTDB taxonomy): Bacteria > UBP6 > UBA1177 > UBA1177 > UBA1177 > SLGQ01. Next base: position 400 of record SLGQ01000067.1, read on the forward strand.
AAATTCTATTACATCTGATATGCCGTGCCTTATACCGTACTCATTGAAATAACGGGTAACCGCATGAAGTTTCTGCTCATGAGTAATGCTTGACAAAGGAAGGATCTTTAAAAGGTTTGATTTTGCCTGTTCTTTTTCTTTCATTATTTCATTCCATGCAAAAAGATACTTGATCCACAAAACAACCCTTTTTTCAGCAATTTCTTTAAATGGGTTTTCACCTTCCATTTCAGCAAGAAGTTTCCAAGCTTCAACCGCTTGAGCAGGTCTGTTTTCAATACCTTCTTCTTTTTCTGTATTTACTGCATTGTCATAGGCAGTTATTATTTCAATTTCAATACCTATAAGATCGATCACCCCGAGCTCTGTTTTATCAAAAGGGGATGGTAAGAGTTTGGATATATCAACTTTTTCATCAAAAACAGGTTTTTCAGGTTCAGTTTTTTCAGGCTTTTCTTTTTCTTCTGATTGAGGTTCAAGATCTGGTCTTTTTCTCCGGAAAGAATCATAGTCAGGTTGAGAAAGCTCAATAGCTCTGCATACACTGCTTGGTTTTGAGGAAGCTTTTGAGGATCCGGGAATTTGTACCTGAAAAGAAAGAAGAGCTGTAAAGCCATTTTTAAAGCCCACTTTATCATCAGGAAGTCTTATTTTGTCTTTGTAAAGATCACTGTAAAATGGAAGATGGTATCCACCTTGAAGGATCATTTCAACAAAAGGATTGAATGTGAAACCGATTTGAAGTCCCGGTTCAAAGTTGAAAGACCTGAAAATAAAGTCACCTTCATTTGGACTGTATTGTGAAACTTCGGCTCCCCCTACAACTGAGTTCAATTTCACTTGAGGTGCAATGAAAGCTCCTCCTCGTGTCAAATGAATTCTGTGACTTAATCCCAAGTATCCGCCACCTAAAACCGGCGCTTTATAATAGCCGACAGTGGCTTTATATCCTGAATAGAAAAAGCCTCCGAAAGAAAGCCATGTTTCGCTGAAAAATCTTACATTTGTTAAATAGCCTAGATCAAGGCTTAATCCGAAATGGTTACCGAAGGTCAATCCGCCAAGCCGCATAAGCTCTTCTCTACCCTGTTCATTTTTTTCGATAAATGATATTCTGTACTGATTTATACCGCCTCCGAGACTGAACATTGCTCCTGACCAGGGGATAGTTTGAACTTTGTCTCCTTCCTGTGCGTTTCCGGCGGTTCTTCTGAAGCGGGTAGTGTTTTGTCTGTTGGAACAGTTTTCTCCGACAGCTCTTGCTTTTGCAAAACCGGTTCTGTAGGTTATTCCATCAACCTGTCTCAGTATGGCAACAGGCTGATCCACTCTCATATCTTCTTCAATGCCGGATTTAGCTTCAATGTTACTGCCGTAAACGGAAATAACGGGGGATTGAGGTGAAAAATGGCGATTGTTTCTTAAACGGTAGTTAGCTGAAATACCAGTGTTTTTAGCGGCAAACACAAAGCTTTTTTTCCACAGTTCTTTCAACTCTTCTGCGTCAGGTTCCGGGATTTCTTTAGAGAATATATAGTTGTGTGCCGCATTGTTCAATCCGAACCTGCTTATAAGCCTGTCAGAAGAGCTTACTTTTAACCTTCTGTAATAAACAAAGCCGGGTCTTTCAATGTCGTATCGGAAAATGAAGACATTTGCATTAATTGCAATGTCAAAATTTACATGGTATCCGGAACTGGTTCCACCTCCATCTCCACCTTTAACTTTCACCGGTATTATTTTTCCAATTGCATCAATTGAGTTTATGTCAACACCGAAAATGTAATCGATGTTCATGAAAGGGGGTATTATTTCTCTGTGGAGTCCGGTTTCTTTGCTTTTTCTTTCAAGATATTCATTTTGTTCACCTTTTGAGATAGTCCAGTATTGATGGTTCATTACCTGTTGCATAAGATTCTCTATCCCGGAAGAATACTTTTTCATGCTTTCCCTGAAGTTTCTTGAATCTGTCTGGTCAAAATCGGGAATGTTGGAAGTTTTAAAAGCTTTTTCATGATTTTGACTGATAATGGTGAGATTCTTTTCTCCGGCAAGAATGGTGTCATATCTTTTTTCGATCATTCTTTCATATATCTGCCAAGATAGATCGGAAATATCCTGGGGAGTCAAGGTGTATCTGAAAAAACCCATCCTGTGGCAGTTTCTTCCATTTTCATCACACCTGTCAAGGGGAACAGCAATAAAGTTGTTACCTGTATTGACCGGCTCAATGCCCAGCACAGATCTTCTTATCCAGTTTTCCTCGGGCTTAATTTTTTCAACTGGAATTTTTGCAGGAGGACTTTCATCAGTTTTACTTTCCACTACAGGACTTTCCTCTGCTGGACTTTCCTCTGCTGGACTTTCCTCAGCAGGAACTTCCTCGGCAGGAACTTCTTCAGGCAGATTTTCTTCTTTTACCTGTTCTGCTGTTAACATGCCGATCAACAAAAACAGAGTTACAAGACAAATAATTTTTTTCATGATGGTTATCCCCCGTTTAAAAGACACGATGAAATAATACCGCATATGATTTTTTTGTCAAAAAAAGGAAGAGGATAAAACAATTTGACACTTAATGAGCAATGTAATAAAAAATGGAGTAATATGGAGTTGTCGTGAAAAAAGTAACAGTTTTAATAATTTTTTCAGTTTTAATTTTATTTGCTGTGATCATGGCGGTAAAATATTTTAACAGGCTTATCTGGTCAGGTGTTTCCCCTGAACCTATGATGTGGGAAGATGCTGTTGATTACTGTGAAAGTTTGAATGAAGGAGGCTCAAACAAGTGGAGACTTCCTGATATCAGTGAACTTAGAACTCTTATAAGAAACTGTGCTTATACAGAAACTGAAGGTTCATGCAAGGTTACAACGGAATGTGATAATGAGGCATGCTGGAGCGATGAGTGTATCAAATGTCCTTTGGCAATAGACGGCAGATATTCAAAATTTAAAGACAAAGGGGAATTCTGGTCATCTACATCAAACTCAAGTAACAGCAGTTTTGCATGGTATGTAGGTTTTTTTGACGGACTGATCCTTGATGGAAGCAAAAAGAACGAAATTTTTGTCCGTTGTGTAAGATAACATTGACACCAATTCTGAAAAGTAGTAGCAATTAGTTGATACAGTTTTGGAAATTACCGGAGGATAAAATGGTATTTAAAACAGGGTTTGACAATGAAAAGTATCTTGAGTTGCAGTATAACTCAATTATGGAAAGGGTTGGAAAGTTCAACAACAAACTTTATTTAGAGTTTGGAGGGAAAATACTTTTTGACTATCATGCAGCGAGGGTTCTTCCCGGTTTTGATCCTAATGTGAAGATGAGGCTTCTTCATAAATTGAAAGATAAAGCGGAAATAATCCTTTGTATTTATGCAGGGGATATTGAAAAGAAAAAGATGCGGGCTGATTTTGGAATAACTTATGATTCCGATGCTCTCAGAACTATAGATGATTTCAATGACTGGGAATTGAATGTAAGTGCTGTTGTGATAACGAGGTATGATGATCAACCTGCTGCCAAAGCATTTAAAAACAAGCTTGAAAGAAGGGGAGTTAAAGTTTATACCCATAAATTCACAAAAGGTTACCCGACCGATGTTGATACGATCGTAAGCAAAGAAGGTTACGGAAAAAACAAGTATATTGAAACCGAAAAGCCGATTGTTGTTGTGACTGGTCCCGGTCCCGGAAGTGGAAAACTGGCGACATGTCTTTCCCAGCTTTATCATGAAAATTTAAGGGGAGTTGATGCCGGATATGCAAA
>SLGQ01000008.1 GCA_007136595.1 Candidatus Sumerlaeota bacterium
TTCTTGATGGATTTTATGGAAAACTGACAACATCAAAATGGGCAAAAATATGTAAGTGCTCCCAGGACACGGCATTAAGGGACATCCAGGATCTCATAAACAAAAATATTCTTTACAAACTGCCTGATGGCGGAAGAAGCTCCGGTTATGCAATAGTTTTAGAAAATGAAGCTGTTTGACATGAATTCTAATAAAGACATATCCTAAATTACTTGTTTTCCCTGTCTTTCTTAAGCATTTCGTAAGATCTGTCCCAGGTGGCTTCCCCCTTTTTGGAGAAAAAACATGCAGGGAATTGCCCCATTCGGTTATGATAAGCTATACATTCGCAGCATACTCCGTGTCTTGGACATCCTGAATAGGTGCAGTTGCATATTTGGTCATTTTTCTTTTTGTTTTCGCAGTTCATGATTCACCTCCCGACTTTATTTTTAATTATTTCACTATTTCAGCTTTTATTATCACAACAGGTTCAACCGGAACAGAGCTTTCATCAATTTCTACTGCTGCAATTGCATCAACGACATCAAATCCTTCAAGCACTATCCCGAAAGCAGCACATGGAAATTTGTTTTCATCAAAAAAATCGTCTTCGCTTGTAAAATCGAGGTGAGGAAAAACATCAAGCGTTATAAAAAACTGAGAAGTGGCAGTATTGACACTGTTTCCCCTTGCCATTGAAAGGGCATATTTTACATGTTTAACTTCAGGGTTTCCTTCAAAACGGATATTTTCGCGAGTTTCAGCCGGCTCAAACTGTTCATCGAATCCTCCGCCCTGAATAACAAAGCCGGGAACTATTCTATGAAATATCAAGCCGTTATAAAAACCGTCAGTTACATATTGAATGAAGTTGTCAGTTGTCTCAGGCATTTCGTTACCATACAAACCAAGCTCAATATTTCCTTTGTTTGTTTCAAGAAGAACAATTTCTGTTATCTCAAGACCATTCTCCTCAGTCTCAAAATCTCCAGTCTCCTCAGTCTCCAAATCTCCCGTCTCTTCAGTCTCAAAGTCTCCCGTTTCTTCAGTCTCCAAGTCTCCATTCTCTTCAGTCTCAAAGTCTCCCGTCTCTTCAGTCTCAAAGTCCCCCGTCTCTTCAGTCTCCAAGTCTCCCGTCTTTGTCGAACTGCAACCGACATAAAGTAAAACCGAAAAAATCAACAACCAAACTTTCATCTTTATCCTCCTAAATAAGTTAGAGTTAATATCAGTATGCAAAAACAGAAAAAGTTGTCAAACCTTTTGTTTGGAGTAAAAATTGATAAGCGTCTTTATTTTTAATGGCGGAGTTTTGAGTGACAAATAAAAAAAACATTGCATTTGCAGAACCTTATTACAGCGGAAGCCATAAATACTTTGCTGATGGAATGGTCAGGCATTTCCCGGGAAAAATTGAGCTTTTCACGATGCCCGGAAGACACTGGAAATGGAGAATGCACGGAGCGGCAGTCACTTTGGCTGAGATGGTTACAAATTCAGGTGTTGATTTTGATTGCGTGATCGCAACATCTTTAATAGATTTTGCTTTGTTTAAAGCTCTTGTTGTGAAAAAACTGCCGAAATGCAGATTTTATATCTATTTTCATGAAAACCAGCTTGCTTATCCGTGGTCTGAAAAGGATAAAAGTCCCGAAGAAAAAAAAGATATGCACTATGGTTTTATCAATTTTAGTTCAATACTTGCCGCTGACATGGCGATATTTAACTCCGTTTATAACAAAAAGAGTTTTTTTGATAATGTCACACCTTTTCTTAAGTCGTTCCCCGATGAAAAACTTGATGGTTTTGTCGATAAGCTCAAAGAAAAATCAATTGTTATATATCCGGGGATAGATGAAGGGATTTGCGACAACAGAAAAATGGGTGATATTCCTTTAATTCTCTGGAACCACAGATGGGAATACGATAAAAATCCTGAAGCTTTCTTTGAAACTCTTTTTCACATTAAAGAAAAAGGGATAAAATTTAAACTTGCAGTTGCAGGAGAAGAGCGGGTAAATGCTCCGGAAATATTTAATATTGCAAAAGGAAAACTTAAAGATGAGATAATTTCATGGGGATATGTCGAAAGCAGAGAAAAATATCTTGAGATGATAAGAAACTCCGATTTCCTGCCCGTAACATCAAACCACGAATTTTTCGGATTAAGTGTCCTTGAAGCGGCATCAAACGGAGTTGTCCCAATACTTCCAAAAAGACTGAGCTACCCTGAACTTTTCCCTCCCGATAAATTTGAAAACCTTTTTTATGATGAAGGGAAACTGGCAGAACACCTTGAAAATGCGATCCAAAACAAATCCCTGTTTGACATAGCTGAAATCTCAAAAAAGGCAAACTCATATAGCTGGAAAAAGTGTGTCGAAAGATTTAGGGATATACTGTTTCCTTGAAATAATAGTTTTTCTCAATATAATCGGTTGCGTAATGAAGGAGAATTGTGATGAGAAAAAAATCGTCTTCGATGCATTATCTGCTCGATTTTGTTTCATTCGGGGCTGTTGTTGTTTTTGCGGTTTATATGGATTGGACAACAAAAGATCTCCTTTGGAGTTTGTGGATAAGCAGTCTTTCTATCGGTTATTTTATTCTTGTTTCAGGTTTTTTAGGTAATGTTTTAAGAGGCAACTCCCCCGATCATCAGCCTGGAGAAAAAGGTGAGAAAGGTCCTCCGGGACCTCTGCTTGCTGTTTTTTTCATGATACCGATAACTGCAATTTTCGGTTTTTCAAAGGTTACTTTTTATTTTGGATTGCTTGCCGTTGTGAGTATTCTTGCGGCAGTAATAAAATATAAAATTCTTGAAACAGACTCCATTGTTATAAAATATATTCTTCATTTATTTATGAATATACCGGGTGCATTGTTCATGATAGCGTTTTTTACGATACATTTCGGTGGATTTCACTTTGTTCACAGTATTTTTCTTAATGGTTTTTTCCCGATTCTGGAAGGAGATCTTTTTGGTAAAACTCCGGGGGAAACAGGTTTTTTCTTTTTTGATCTGATCGAGCTTTGTTTCAGGAATTACTGGCTTTTTATTGTTGCAAGTATTGCTTCAGGGTTGCAGGATATAATTCAGATCCTTAAAGGTCAAAAAGGTGATTTCATGCTTGAACCATACAAAAATGTCATCAGGATGCATCTTATGATATTTATCATAGCCTTTTCCGGAGCACTCGGAGTTCACCAGTATCTCCTTTATGTGGTTCTTGTCCTGTACTTTTTTCCTGTAAGAAAAATTGCAAAAGATATGAGAGAACCCGGCATTTAATCATTCTGGATGGCAAAACTTTCAAGAGAATAGTCATCTTTAAAAATGACAGGGGTTGAAGATTTTTCGACAAGTCCTGATTGTGTTATTAAAAACCAGCTAAAGAACCTCAAGTTTAACAAGTCCCTGTGATTAATAAAAAAACGAATTAATCATAAAAACCCGATTTTTTCCTTGACACAAATTTTCTGATACAGTAAGTTTTAATGAATCAGGAAAGGAAAACAGATGAAAATAAATTTAACTAAAGTTTATCTGAACAGGTCTAACAACTTGATTTATTTAGGTTAAATTAAGTGAACATATGAACAAATGTTCAAATAAGACACAGGGGTTAGTTGCAATTTTACCTTAGACCATTTCTATTTGCATTAAATCCATAATATGCTAAAATCAGAGAGAACTTTGAAAGGAAAGTGACAGATGAAATTTCTGATATTTATAATTGTTTTATTTGTGTTCTGTGCTGCATGTAATTCCAATGGTCAGAACCATGATTCACATGATTCGCCTGATTTGCATGATTCTGATAAAGACACCGAAACAATTGATGAGACAACTGACAAAACATCTGAAGTTCCTGACGAAACACCCGACGAAGTTCCCGATGTTCCGGATGACGAGGTTGCCGATGTTGAATGTCTTGATCTGAGGATTCAGGGAAATGTTCTGAAATCAGGGTTTCCGTTTAAAGACAGGGATGGAAAGATCACCTTCTGCCGTCCGGGGTGTGATACCCCTACGGAAAATGATCCTCAATGTGTCCGTAATCTTTGGGAATGGAACAACTGGGGAGTTTATCAGACATACCTTGACAATCCGGAGAAAACTTCACCCGAATGTTATCCGTGGCCATGTGTGATAGAAGGGATGAAAGCATTGAGAATAATGAAAA
>SLGQ01000163.1 GCA_007136595.1 Candidatus Sumerlaeota bacterium
CCTGAAGCGGATGGAATTATATATTCTGTGAGTGCAGCTTTTTTCTTCTGTATGAAAAGGGCGATCAGTGCTCCGATGAACATTGAAAGAGAATTCCAGAAAGGAATGACAAAAGCAAGTCCTATACCCATTGAAGATGGAACATATTTTGTAGCTTTCGGAAAATATTTATCAATTATCGGGATTATTACACCAACTGCAATACCGAATATCATTGCAATTTTAGCAGTGTGATGAAGAGAAGCTATTCCCTGAGCAAGAAGTGTTGCAACCCCTGCCCAAACCTGAGCGGCGGGAGCAGGAAAGTAATCACTTCCAAGCACGCTGGCATCAGGAACTATCAAATAAAAAGCGGGAACAACTATGGCTGTTCCTGCAAAAATACCTATAAACTGAGCAATGAACATTTTTCTTGAGTTAGCTCCAAGAAGATAACCTGTCTTAAGATCGGTGAGAAGATCTGCGGCAGATCCTGCAACTCCTGCTGTAACAGAGGCTGTCATCAAAGTTGTAACATGGCTTCCGGGCCTTATCATTCCATAAAATGCCTGTGTCACCTGTCCAAGAGCTCCGACAGGAGTGGTGTTTGTTTCACCTGTGGCACGGCACGCAACTATTGAAAGGAAAAAAGCAAGGAATATTGAAAGTATGGCAACCCATACAGGAATTCCGAAAGAGAATTTCATTATGTATGCGATACCTGCACCACCCACAATTATTCCCCAGAAAAACCAGCTCATAGGAACTTCAACTTTTTCTATCTCACTTTCTTCTCTTTTGTTCTTTGAGAAAATGTAAAGGATGTCTTTTAATGCACCGAACGCCTTAAGGGCAACTTTCCACTGCATGAAAAAAGATGTAAATCCTGCAGAAACCATTACAGAAGCACCGAACCATAAACTCCAGCTGTTGATACCTCTGTATCCAAGTTCAGTAATGACACCTTTGTCAAACATGATAGGCGCAAGAATAAGATAGTTGAGAATTGCACCGAAAAGGATACTCCATGCAGTTCTCCAGCCCATGATACCGCCTGCGGCAACCATTATGAGACTGGTTTCCATGGAAACGGTATATTGTGCAAGTCTGTCGCCAAAAACAGCATAGGTATATTTTATCCATTCAAGAAGGTCTCTTACAACTGTTACAAGTCCACCAACAAGTGTAAAAATAAGAAGACTGTTCGTCTGTTTTTTACCTTCTTCTCCGGCATAGAGACTTTTAAGTATTTCGGCAGTTGCGATTCCTGAAGGGAAAGGGAGTTTTTCCATGTTTATCATCTGCTTTTTCATCGGAACAGCCATAACAACCCCGACGATACCGAGAAACACAGTCCAACCTGTAAGAACCCAGAAACTAAGGTGATTGCCGGTTATAAGGATGTATGCCGCGATCGCACTCACCATCGTTCCGCCCGTTGTATAACCTGCCGAAGATGCAGTTGATTTCATGGAGTTCGTTTCAAGCATTGTCATGTCAGTTTTGAATATTTTCGGAAAAGCCTTCATAAGAAGTTTCCAAATACTGTAGGAAAGTACACATGCGGTAATATTGACTCCCAGCCCCCAACCGGTTTTCAAACCGATATAGAGGTTCGTAAGACTCATAAAGCCACCGATGATCATACCCATTACAATAGCTCTGAGGGTAAGCTGTTTCACATCTCCCTGATAAACATTTTCAAGCCATAGTCTGTCATCTTCTTCATACTGAGACAGTGCTTTTACATTTTCCTGATCCATTGATATTCTCCTGAAAAGTTCAATTCACCAGAAATAATTAACTAAGTTTGGAATTATGTCAAATAAAAACGGTTATTTATTTAAAACAATAAACCCAACATGATATAACGCCAATGTTCTGTGATTATAACTACTTGAAATGATAATGCTATTCTTTTTGTCTGTGTCACAACACTTTTTTTGTTGAAATTTCAACATATTTTTTGACAACCGCAAAAAATTACTATATATTCTTTTGCCTTGCTTAAAGTTAAGTACGGTAAAAGTTATTTGGTTACTGATCACTGGTGTTCAGTTCGGGTGGCTCCCGCCTAAAGCTATCGATTTGCCAGTCGGCCGTGGACGGCAATTGATTATTTAGTTAATCACGGTTGTATTTGAGAGAGTGAGAATGAACATTTATGTTGGAAACGTGTCCTACAGAATGACTGAGGACGAACTTAGATCAGCTTTTGAAGCTTATGGTGAAGTAGAATCTGCAAGAGTTATTACCGATCGCGAGACTGGTCGCTCAAAAGGATTTGCTTTTGTTGAAATGCCTGACAGTGAACAGGCTCTGAAAGCCATTGAGGCACTTAATGGAAGTGAGATCGGTGGCAGACAGGTTACTGTCAATGAAGCCAGACCTCGTCCAGAAGGAGGCGGTGGCGGTTTCCGTGGTGGCAACAGAGGTCCCAGAAACTTCTAATCTGTTTCTAAAGATCGTTCTTTAAAAAATAATCTTTTTCCCCTCAAAAATAGTATCTTTTAAAATTCATTTCAAAAAAATCAGACAATATAACTATATTAAAGATATCGAGCAACCTGAAGTTTTTCTTTTCAACTCTTTTTCAGGGACATCTTCCAAGCTGTCATCTTTCCATGTGTCTCCATCACTATCTGCAGAAGAGTCATTGTCCGGCAACTCAGGATCAGAGTCATCTGTTTCAGTATCATTATCGTTTGCGTTATCGGAATCAGAACCCTCATTGTCTTCATCAGGATAGATATCGGGATCATTGTTGTCATCAGGCTGAGGGTAACAGTTGCTTGTATCATACCTGCAGTCATCACCGCACCTGAGAGTTCCCCCTGTAAAATCACCGACAGTCTGACAAGTGGCTCCATTTAAAAAGTACAGATCACACTCTTCATCATCATCTATGACACCATTTCCACACCTTGAGTAATATTTAACCGGAACCTGCATTGTAGTGCAATGTATAGCTCCACCTGATGTAATCATGGCATTTGAATTGATTGGCACAATTACATGGTCCGGCATAAGCTCCTGATAAATTGTAAGAGCTTCTTCATCAGTTCCCCTTGCATAAGTAGGAACAAGGACATGGTCGTTTACAATTGTTGAATTTGTATGAGTGTATTGAACTCTGGTTCGTCCAAAACCATAGTTTATTGTGGCAAAAGTCATTGGAATTCTGACAACATTCCACTTTCCCCCATCCGGCTTGGGAGTGTTTGCAAGAAATTCGGCAGCGGCATCAAGAGACTCGATCTCTTCATTTTGTGCTCCCAGTTCAGCATTTGAATATCCTACTATTATAGTGTGTTGGTCGAGTATTTTTGCAAACATATCAATATGGGTCGTCCCTTCATTTGCAAGAGGTTCCGGATAATAAATACCGTTATAACAATTTAAATAATCATAGTATATTTGAGAAACTTCTTCTTTTGTCCAGCCGTAGTATTCGATGTTGGCTTCAAGAGTACCTGTAGTTGTCCAGCATGTACCAAGACCGTCTGTCATAAAATTTCCACCTTCCGTTGAAAGTCCGGTAGAATAGATATCTTCATCCCAAAGTTGAGCTAACTTGAAGTTAATTGCATTATCATTCGGTCTGTCTTCATAGTATTCATTGTTAACAATTGCTCTTATACCGTTGACATATATGTGATAGGGACCATAATCTCTAGTCCAGTTTGCATCATATTTGGTATCAATAAAAACTACATCAAGCGGATCTATTCCATTTGGAATAAGAACATTGTCGGTAATATGCTGTATATCATTTCTTGTCTGCCAAAAGGATGAGTTCTGAGAATCCGCGATTATATATGGAATTGCAGCGGCATCAAGTATCCCGATTATCATCTCTGCATAATATTTTCTAAGGTTAGCCATGGTTGATGGCACCTGAATTATTACCCCTTCCATTTCAGCAAATTCAGCAGGGGTGTAAATAACACCGGATGGCGGTAGCGAAATGAGGTTTCTGAGCTGAAGCCTCCTGTCAACCCGTTTCCGGGGTGTAATGTTCCATGCAGGTAATGGAAGAATATCTTCTTCTGATACAATAATTTCTTCTGAATAAATACTCAACATAGAAATTAGAAGGACAAAAGCGACAAGAATTTTTTTCATGATGAACTCCGGAAAAAACAACATTCAAAGTTATTCTACTCCAAAAGTTCAGAAAGTAAATCAGG
>SLGQ01000138.1 GCA_007136595.1 Candidatus Sumerlaeota bacterium
CTTAAACTCTCTGTCGTACTTCTTTCTCCTTTTCTTCATCTCAATTTCTCCTAAAGTGTCAATGGGCTTCAGTCAGTTTAAACACGATTAACTTTTCCTCCACTTTTTTTATACCAGATCAATTGAAAAAAGCTGTCAGAAACGCAGGAAAGTAAAGTCATTCACTAAAAATGGATTTAAATTAAAAACACTCTTAATAACCCCTCAAGCTGACTATTTATTATTAAGAAAAATATGTGCCAACAAAAACAACAAAACCGTTTTGTTTTTGACTATTGAGCCAAAACAAGTATAATTAGGTGGTTTTTGTTGTCCTTTATGGATAGTGATGATGAAAAAAATTGTTTTCTTTATTTTTTTTATAGTTATTGCTTCGGTGCTGTTTTCATTTTACGGCTACTCTCATTTTTTCTCAGACAGAGATGTGGAATTTGAAATTTCATGGGACAGCAAAACTTCCGGCAATTTGATAACAAGAGAATTTGTTCAGGTTCCAAGCGGAAACTACAATGATATTTTCGAAGAAATGTTCGGAGAAGAAATTTGGCAGGATGCAAGGGAACAGTACCGTCAGAAATTTGGATTGACAAGGTTCATGCCTGGTGATGTTTTTTCTGTGTCCATGGTAGGGGAACGGGTTTTTTCTTTTGATCTCCACCATTATAAAAACAGGGTGGCGGGAGAAAAATACTCCATTAGAAAAGTCGGGGAAAGTTACAGGAAAGAAAAAACAGATATATCTCTTGAAGTAAAAACGGTCATTAAACACACTAAGATCAAAGAGTCTTTGAAAGTTGACAACCCCTCTCTCTATGAACTTGCAAAAGAAAGATTGTTGTGGGACTGGGGTATTCTTGACAAGCTTGAACCGGGAGATTCGATTTCATTCATGATAAAAGGAATATTTGATGATGATATTTTGATCCATACTTTCGGGATACAGGGTTTTTCAGTAAAAAGCCGGTCGATCGGAGATTTTTCTCTTGTGGCATACAGAGATTATCATCACGGTGATTACTTTATTCCAGGGAACAGAATGATGCTGTCTCCTCATGGAGAATTAAGGGTTCCGATAGATCACGGAAGAATAACAAGTCATTTCGGATACAGAAAAGATCCCTTTAACCGGAGAAAAAGATTTCACAATGGAATAGATATTATCGCAAGCATAAATACACCTGTAAAAGCAGCGGCGGAAGGGACTGTAATACATGTTGGAAGAAAAGGGGCTTTAGGGAAAACCGTTGTGATAAGACATAGTGAAAACTTAAAAACCATTTACGGACATTTAAACAGATACCATGTACAGACAGGACAGAGAGTCCAAAAAGGTGAAACCATTGCAGGAGTTGGAAACACCGGGAGATCCACAGCACCTCACCTTCACTTTACTGTACTTCTTGATGAAAAACCTGTCGATCCTCTGATCTTTACTTACGAAAGAGTATGGACAGCTCCTTTTGAGATAGGAAAAGACTTCCGGATCACTTCAGTAAAAAGAGCACAGCAAATGGAAGAAGTGATGTCACAAGGTAGAACCGTATTTGTAAAAGAACAGTTCGCTGATATATCCAATGTCACAAAAAACAAGTGATCCTTATTAATTCGCGGAGAAAAAAATGAAAAACAATATTGAGATCCTTTCTCTTGGAGGATTGAGGCAGGTAGGAAAAAACTGTCTTCTGATCAAATATGGCAAGTCAGCACTTATGATAGATTGCGGGATGGGATTTGCAGGCAATGATGATTTTATGGAAGACGATTTTTTTATTCCCGATCTTGAAGTTATCAAGGAACTTGATATTGAACTAAAAGGGTGTGTCATAACCCACGGACATGAAGACCATATCGGAGGAATTCCCTATCTTCTTCAGCAGTTTGACATTCCTGTTTTCATGACACCTTTTCCAAAAAAAATTCTGAGTGAAAGAATTTCCCGTATTGCAAAATATAAAAAGAACATTGTCACAGTAAACCAGAAAGAAAACTCAGGATTCAAAGCCGGTCCTTTTGAAGTAACCATGCTGGATGTCCCCCATTCAATACCTGAAGCTAAAGCTCTTATCATTAAAGCAGGCGGTTGCACCATTGTTCACTCAGGAGACTTTAAAGGGATGGATGCCGCATCATCTCCATTCAGGAAGAAGGTTCCTAAAAATGTTGACATGTTTCTTATTGACAGCACCAACATTGAATCTGAGGGAAATTCTTCGAATGAAGACTCCATTAAAAAAAACATAGAGACTTTGATAGAAAATGCCGCAGGAAGAGTTATAGTTACAGGATTTTCGTCAAATGTTGCAAGAATAAAAAATATCATTGAAATATCTCAGAAAAAAAACCGGGTGATAGGACTTATGGGAAGAAGTGTCCTTTCATATACAGGATATGCCAAAGAATTGGGCTATATCAACCTTCCTCCATCCATAGTTACCGATCAGGCAAAGATCAATAGGATCCCTGAAAACAAGCTCACTTTGATAGTTACCGGATCTCAGGCTGAAACAAGAAGCATAATGAAAAGGATGAGTCTTGATATGATGAAATCGGTTTCTGTAAAATATGGAGACACTATAATTTTTTCCAGTAAAGTTATTCCCGGCAATGAACTTTCGATCGGAAGAATGATCGATGACCTCGTTGAAAAAGGGGCTAATGTCTTTTATGAAAAAACAGATGACATCCATGTTTCAGGACATGCTAAAAAAAATGATATCATCAATGCGATAAAAGATGTTGATCCTGAGCTGGTAATTCCGGTACATGGACACAGAAGGTTTCTTGAACTTCTTGCAAGAACTGCAGAAAAAGAAGGTTACAGAAGCCGTGTTATAACTGATGGTGATCTTCTTTCGTACAACAAAAAAAATGGCGAACATGTTTCCCACAAATATGAACTTGATACTGTCATAGTTTCAAATTATGACCCCGATCTCATAGACCTTGAAAATATAAGGGAACGAAAAAGAATAGCCAAAGCAGGTTTCATGACAGTTATGCTCACTGTCGATTTTTTAAGTAATGTACTCCTCTGTCAACCAAGAATTATCAGTGCAGGAATTGCCGCTCCCCATAGAATGAAAAAAATTGAAAGGGAGATAAGGGATATTATAAATGATTACTTTGCACATGAACTGCCCGAAGAACCCTACTGGAAAGATATCGAGGAAGAGATAAGGATAAAAACAAGAAGATACCTCTATTCAATACTTAAAAAGAAACCTCTTGTTCATGCAATAATCGTAAATCTGGATTAAATATGCCACTAATTCCGGTCATACTTAAATTTGCAGGTAAATATGCTGGAAGATATGTAGGCTATAAAATTACCAAAAGTTTTGTTGACAACTTTTTAAGAGACAATGTTGTTCCGGAACCCGGATCTGTTGTTTACTGCAAACTTGCAGTTGAAATGGAACATTCGGGGATATATACCGGAGATGGTAAAATAGTCCATCTTGACGGTTGCGGGGAAGTCAAAAAGGTAACTCCCAAACAATTTTTGAAAAGACTGGACGGAATGAATCCCGCTCTCACGATATATGTTTCTTCAAAAGGAAAAAAGGCAGTCGGAAATAGAGAAGTTGCACAAAGAGCCGAAAAAAAGATCGGGGATAGAATGCCCTATTCTTTAACGAAAAGGAACTGTCACAGATTTGCAAGCGGATGTCTTACCGGAAACTTTGAAAATAACGACACTTTTTTCTTCAAGCTGGAAAAAAGGGCTAAAGAAATCCTGAAATTCGACAACTGGCGGGTCTGGAAAAGGTGAATCTCACTTCATTTTGAAAACCGCTTTGTCGCCCGGCTTCACATCTTTTCCTTCTTCCCAGTTAACTTCAAGAACATATCTGGCAGGCTTGAAACTGGGCACCATTTTTGTACTTAAAGGAACACCCCTGCCGACAGAAACCACTTCAAAGTTTTTGTCAATATAAATGATGGCAAGAGGAATGAGTGTGTTTTTCATCCAGAAATATTGAAGTCTGTCCTGGTTAAATATAAAAAAAAGACCGCTCCCCTTTTTCAGTTCCTTACAATGCATCAAACCCCGTTCATATTTTGCCGGAGTATCGGCTATACCCACCTCAAAAGATCTTTCAATTCCCTGAGAGTTCTTTATGGAAACAGTAGCCTGCGGTTTATAACCGCAAATATCTTCAGCCGAAATGGAGAAAAGGGGTAATATGACTAAAATCAAAAGCACCGTTTTTATCAAACATTTCAACGCCGAACTCCATTGTTTCATATACTTGTCCTATCTCGTAAGCCCCATCGGGTTTATTGCCGGATGTAAAAAGGAGAAAAAATTCTTCTCCGCTTCCAAGCAACAATTCTTCAACAGGAATATTATAAAGTTTTGAAGTTTTTTCAACTTCTTCAGCTACAGGAATGGCATCAAGATCAATTTTCAAATGAACTTTTGATGCCAGTGCAAGCAAAGTAAGCTCCGAAACAAGTGAGTCACTGATGTCTATGGCTCCGTTAAGAATGTGGGGGTTACCCGGTGCTGTTTCAAAAGGGTCGGGAAAAAGAAATCTTTTTTTAGAAAGTTCAAAACCGGGAGTATTGTTCTGAAGGTGCAGCAATCCACATTTTGGCAAACCGGGGAAAGATGAAATAAAAATTGAATCACCCGGCTTGGCACCGCTTCGAAGAAGAGGTTTTTCAGGTTTTTCTCCAAACATTGTTGCTCCCATCATAAAAAACGGAGCTGCCGTTGTATCGCCTCCCACAATTTTGATCCCATATTTATCTAAAAACTTCAATGCCCCTTTTATCATTTTTTCCGCAAGATCGATACCGCCTGATGGAACAGCTATATTCACCAAAACATGTGTGGGAACAGACCCCATTGAAATAATATCGCTTGCATTTGCCGCCATTAACCTCCAACCGACAGATTCCGGTGGCATGAAAGAGAGATCAAAATGGGTTTTTTCACACATATGGTCAGTGGTTACAACAAGTTTTTTTTCATTCCAGACAAAACAGTCGTCTCCAATGTTTCTGTTTTGATCACCGGCAGATATTTTTATGATTTTCCATTCATCATTCTTAAGCATTTATAACCCTTTGCAGATATTTTATTCATCGGTTTCAATTATAGCGGGATGAACATACTCAAGCCGGCTGATCACCTTTATTTCTTTGATATAGTCAGCAAAAAGATCGCTCACTATGTGTCCCGAATTCCGTCTTTCAGTTATATCACCAATAATATCGTAACCATTACCACCATAAGCAATATATGAATCAGTTGCAAGCATATAGTAAGCCCCCGTATCGACCGGTTTATACTCTCCATCTTTTAAAACTCTGAAATTAAAAGCTCTGAAGTTTTCAATATCATATTTCATACCGTACAAATAAGGAAAAGAACCAAGCTGTTCACCTTTGGAGATATATTCGAGACTCTTGTTGACAGACTTTTTCAGATCTCGACCTTTTATTTTAAGTATTATAATGTCATTAAAAAATGGAAGTGTATCATTTATATCTCCAAAAGAAATATCTCCCGCTTCCAGAGATCTTCTGACACCTCCGGCATTTTGAAGAACCACATCTATTTCAAAACCTTCAACTTTAAGCTTCCGGTAGATAGCTTTTGCAACAAGCGGTGCAATATCACTCCCTTTTTCCCACCTATGGATCAAGTTTTCACCTATTTTCCCGACAATTTTTTCATATTCTTTTGAAACTATTTCTCTGTATGAAGAAACCATTTCAACAAGGTCTTTATCGGGGCGGACCACCTTGAACCTGGCAGTTTCAGACATTTTATTTCCTGTAGGAATATCGGTTCCTTCTCTAACAAGAAAGTTTATCATTCCTCTCCATGACTTTACATTGCCTCTAAAATCAAATTTAAGATCAAGCTGTCCGATGGCTCTTGAATGATCCCATGCCTGCACAACAAGAACATCTCTTCCGTAGGGACCCTTCACCAGATAAGGGTAGTCACCCAAAGAGGGAAGACAACCAAGATTGGTGTTTCCCAAAATCGTGTGTGAATGACCTCCTATTATAACATCTATCCCTGCAACTTCTTTTGCAAGCTTAACCTCTTCATTAAAACCAAGATGGGAAAGTATGAATATTCTGTTAACACCTTTTTTCCTGAGCTCTGCTATATATTTTTCAACAGTTTCATTAATATCAAGGAACTTTATGTTTTCACCGGGAGAGGAGACTCTTTGTGTATCATTTGTGATCACACCTATTATACCGTTTCTCCAGGGCCATGAACCTGTTATTATGTAAGGTTTTACCATTTCTCTCAGCTTTGGCATATCATTGATCTCAATATTTGCCGCTAAAACAGGAAATTTTGCACTTTCAAGAAGGTTTTCAAGAAAGTGGGCACCTTTGTCAAACTCATGATTTCCAAGAACCATCACATCAAGTTCAGCTTTATTCATGAACTCTATATCCGATCTTCCAAGAAACTCTCTGAAATATCTGGTGCCAACCATAAGGTCTCCGGAATGTGTAAAGATGGTTTTTCCTCTTTTTGCCCTTTTTTCATTTACAAACTGAGATATAAGGTCATATCCCCCCACCCTTATATTAAAGCTTTCCTGATCACCGGGACAAAAAAGGTTGCTCCCCTCCAAATGAGAGTGGGTGTCGTTTATATGAAGTATCGTAACATCTTTTCCGCACGAAATGAAAAATAAAAATAAAAAAGATAAAAAAATGTTTCTTTTAAAAAAAAAAAAAAAAAAACATTATATATTACACAATTCAGACCCGGTAGTCAAATTTGTGTATCGGAATAGACATTCCTGCCCTGAATATTGTCACTTTATTCTTTTCTTTTACCATTTCCTTCCATTATTTTAAAAATTATTTAGAATGACAAAGGATGATCGAATGGCAGGAGGTAAAAATGAAAGCCGGTGTTAT
This sequence comes from Candidatus Sumerlaeota bacterium, assembly GCA_007136595.1. Lineage (GTDB taxonomy): Bacteria > UBP6 > UBA1177 > UBA1177 > UBA1177 > SLGQ01. The sequence continues at coordinate 6,910 of SLGQ01000138.1, forward strand.
TTGGAAAGAAAAATTGGAGATGGAAGGTTTTAACGACAAAAATGATCAAAAAAACAGTATCTCTATCAACGGTCCCACCCCTAAACATCTTTATCTTCAGGCAATAGCAGGGTGTACAGCAATGGATGTTCTAGGGATTCTTGAGAAAATGAGAGTTAAAACCCCGGAACATCTTTCTGTGGCAGTTGATGCCGATCTTACAGATGATATGCCTAAAGTTTTTTCAAATTTCAGGGTATATTACACTGTAAAAGGGAACATTCCCCCTGAAAAACTAAAAAAAGCAGTTGAAATGTCCCAGGAAAAATATTGCGGAGTTTCTGCAATGGCAAAAAAAGTTTCACAGATCACATATCAGATCGAACTTAACGGGGATCTTTTAGACAAATAAAATCGAGCAGCCTATACTTTCGTCTTCCAGACTTTCAGAGGTAGTATCACTTCCGGAAGGTTTTTCTGTTTCTTCTGATTTTTCCTGCTCGTTATTTTCGTTTTCGTTGCTTTGGTCATCGCTTTGACCATTATCTGAGTTGCCGGGTTCATTTTGGTCGTCATTATCATTATTCGGGTCACTTTCATTGTTGTCAGCGGGATCATCTTCCACATAAGCCGGAATACAGTTTTTAGTTTCAGTATCGCAAATTTCATTTTCATTGCAATGGCTGTCATTTAAGCAAAAATCCATTTCCATACCGCCACAATCACCATTAACTGCCATTTCTACCATTTTGCCTACATCAAGGATCCCTGCTCCGAAACAACGGTCCATATCTCCGTGCTGACAAGATGCAGCGGGTTGTGCTGCAGCTGATTTCATACACTCTATAGCTTCCTGATAAGTCATTCCCGGTCTTGCTGTAAGCATCAGTGCCAAAGCACCGCTGACAACCGGAGCGGCAGCTGAAGTGCCGTCAAAATAGCGGGTATATAACTGATCCGGAAAATCGTTGTACTGGTTATTGGCATTATTATAAGCGGGATTAAATCCTTTGTTCGGGGTACTCACATCTGTGGTAACAAGTCCACTTTTACCGGGCATTGAATCTCCAGCCGGAGCAGCAATATCAACTGCAACACCATAATTGGAATAATAAACAAGCGTTGAGTCAATATCAAGTCCCGAAACAGCAACCGTTCTGTCATCCTGAAGTGCTTTATTCAGTATGGTGTCACAAGTTGAATTTCCTGCAGCCCAGACAATAATGGTACCAAGACCGTTCCGCCCATTATTGACAGCATAATCAACCGCTTCGAGCAGAAAATTGTCCGCAGGGACTTCAACACACTGATCGGTCTGTCTATCTTTATCAGGAGCTACGACCCAACTGTTGTTTATGACCCACGCCCCTTCATCAACCGCCCATTTCATAGCGTGAAGTTTTCTGTCAAGAGGCGGATAGTTCTGCTCCAGTCCAATGTATTTTATCGGAATGACAGTACAGTCGGCACAAACACCGGCAACACCCCACTCATTAAACCCGATCGCTGCAGCAATTCCTGCAACACAAGTACCGTGAGCCATTATATATTGATTCTGAAAAGCTCCCATATTTGGATCAACATACTGCTCGGTAGGGACAAAACTGTGTCCCCATGCAAGTCGCAGATCGGGATGAGTTGTATCAACACCGCTGTCTATTACTGCAATTTTTGCATCAGGATGTCCCTTTGTAATACTCCATGCTTTTTCTGAATTAATGACAGGATGATGCCATTGTTCAGGATAGTATATATCGTTGGGCGTTGAATTTAATTGAGGTTTTTCGAGCCACACGGGTTGTGCCCACTTTACTTTTCCGGTTTCATATATTTTCACCGAAAGATCAAAGGGGTCTCTGCCGCTTTCTACGAAATAAACTCCGTATCCTTCGATACCGTCCAGTGTTCTTTTTAAAGTCAAATCGTTTTTGCTGATCATTTCATTTCTCTGCGACTCTGTTGTCTCCGGCTTGAAAACCAAACCTATCTCCCCGGTAACTGCAAGAATTTCACCATTTTTCACAGATACGGCAGGAAGCATTCTTACATCTCTGATCGATTTAAGTTTGTTGATTTTCACAAGACTGATTTCAGGTGATCTTGGAAGAATGTCTGAGTGCCGGCTGATAAAACCTCTGTCAATAAGTTTATCAACATCTCCTTTCGCAACCGAAAAAACTCCGGGGACCCGGTAAAGACAATTCAACTCACCCTGAACAAAGTAACAGGCATCTTTTGTTTCTGAAAAAAGATTCGTCCAGCCAAATAAAATAATGACTGCAAACATCAGAATGGAACTTTTCATTTATTTACCTCACTAACATCAACACCACATCATTTTTATTTTAATTGATGGACATATTCGACCGTATTTATGGAAAAACCCCGTTTTAACAAAAAATGTGGTACGGATTTAGAAAAAAGAACTTCTTTTTTTTCTACATTTATAATAAAATTAAGCGTCAACTGTAACTAAACGGTTCGGACAAAGAATTTGTTTTATAAACAGACAGATCGAGGGCATATCATGAAAAAATTAATTTTTATCATTATTTCTGTTTCCATTGCCATTTTCGTTGCTTCCTGCAAAAATTCAACAGGAAGCGGTGGCGGTGCGAAAAACAATCCATTTGAAAATGATCAGGACAGGATCATTAAATCGGGTCCTCTGTCAGTAAATGAGGCGAAAATCTATATTTCAGTTGATAATTCAAAAAATTATTACCTCCATATTCCTGTCAGTCTTGATTCGGGGACGGAAACAATAAGACCGGAAATAAAGATAGATGTCAACAACCTGAGTGGCGAAAAAATGCCCGAAATGACAGTAAGCTCAAAAGAATCTGTAACACAGCATACAAATGAACTGAAGATAGATCTTGGGAAAGATTATCTTCCCGATCTTGAAGAACTTTCAAATCTTTTAATGACATATAGATTTCTATGGGACAAAAAAAATCTGACAGGCAAAGTCTCTCTTTTCAGAATTTCTCCGAGAGTTAAAACTCAGATACTTGGAAGCGATCAATTGTTGCAGGGAGAAACATCTACATTCAGGGTACTTGTTTCCGATGTTCTTTCCGGAGATCCGATTATGTCAGGAGATCCGATAATGTCGGGAGATCCGATAATGCTTAAAGAATTGAGGTTGACCCTTTACCGTGATGATGAACAGGTGGGTGTGTTTTCCGGCTTAACTGACAAAACAGGAATGGCTTCCATCCCTGTTGAAATTGATGATACAATTCAGGGTGGACTCAGATTGGTATTAACTACCGAAACTACACAAGGAACCCGAAGTGTGGAAAGCACAGTAACAGCAGAGCAGTTGAGAAAAACACTTCTTACAACTGACAAACCTGTCTATCAGCCAGGACAGACAATATATATAAGGTCTCTTTCTCTGGAACTTCCATCAAAAAAACCAATTAAAAACAGTGAAGTGACTCTTGAGATAACTGACCCGAAAGGGAACAAAGTTTATAAGAAAAGCGGGGAAACAAGCGAATTCGGAGTGTTTGCACATGAATTCACTCTTGCCAACCTTGTTATTCTTGGAAAATATACTGTTTCAGTTGTAGTTGACGGCAATGTTTCGGAGGAAAAGACTATAACTGTTGAAAGGTATGTCCTTCCAAAATTCGGGATCGGTTTCAGTGCAGACAGAGGATTTTACATGCCGGGAGAAACCGTCAAAGGAAGCATTGATTCGAACTACTTTTACGGCAAGCCGGTGAGCGGAGGAAAGGTATATATCGAGGTTAAAACATTTGATGTATCTGAAAATATCATACAGACTATAGATGCAACATTGAACAAAGATGGGAAATACGATTTCAGTGTAAAACTTCCCGACTACTTTACAGGGAGCGAACTTGATCTGGGTAAGGCTTTTGTAAGATTTGAAATAACCGTTACAGATACAGCAGATCATTCACAGTCAATTGCCAGAAACATTAAAGTTGTAAAATCACCGGTCATAATGACACTTGTTCCCGCTGCAGGAAAAATGCTTCCCGGAATTGAACAGGATATTTATCTGATACTCACTGACCCCAACGGGACACCGGTTGCAGCAAAAGTTGAAATAAGTTCAGGTTCGTTTTCAAAAGAGACAACCATTGATTCGAGCGGATTTGCACAGTTTAAGATGGAACTGGATGAAAATGAACCGGTTATGATCAAGACAACTTACAACGGGAAGGATTATCAGGAAACTTTCACTTTCAGCAGAGATGCCGGTACAGAGTTTGTTTTTCTATCTACTGACTCATCCATTTACAGTACCGGCGACAAGATGACAGTAAACATTACAACTGGATATGACCCTTCCGCACCTCAACCTTCAATGCTGCCTGACAGAGCATACCTTGATGTGATAAGCGATGGACAAATAAGGTTGATGAAAACGGTCGAATTTAAAGAAGGAAAAGGAAGTACCGACATAAATCTTGATGAAACATTTAATGGACCGGTAGAATTGCTTGCCTATTATTTAACAAGAGATGGCAACATTATCCGTTCATCAAAAGCAGTTTATGTCAGAAGGGCAAGTGCATTAAACATTGAATTTGCTACAGATAAAGATGAATACAAACCCAGAGAAACAGCAAAAGCTCAATTCAAAGTAAGCGATGTTTCAGGGAATCCTGTTGTTGCGGCGCTGGGAATTGCAATGGTTGATGAAGCCGTTTTTCATGTCATGGATTTCAACCCCGGAATGGAACAGACATATTTTAATATTGAAAACTCTGTTATGGAATCTACCTATGCTATCTATGGAATAAGTTATAATGACATCGTGGCAGGCACATCTGATGAAGATAAAGCCGAAGAAGTAGAAAAAAGGGTTGATGCATTTTTTGCCGCAAATGCCGGGGGTCTAAGTCACAGACTTTCAAAAGATGATTACAGTACGGTCGAGCAGATGTTCATTTCCGCTTCAAGAAATGCCGTCAGATCAAAGGCTGAAAAAATATTTGAACCTTATTTAAATGAAGAATCCTATGACTGTTCATCTTTTTCTTTTTCACAGGACAAGCTCGACGAAATACTCGCAGATCACGAAAACACCGACCCCTGGGACAATGTAATGATAGGGGAACCGGGAACATCGGACTGGGACAGTGCCTATGTTACAGTTACCTCTGCCGGTCCTGATGAAGTTGCGGGAACCCAATATGATATCACCGTTAACATTAAAGTATGTGATTCCAGATCAGCCTGGATGGAAGATGGTGCTGTAGGCGATGATGAGGCAACAGGCGGAGAACCGGGAGACGGGGAAGATCCGGGTTCCGGAGCAAGAGTAAAAGTCCGGGAATGGTTCCCCGAGACACTTTACTATAACCCTCAGCTTATAACAGATGAAACCGGTATTGCAGATATTGAAGTTCTGATGGCAGATTCTATAACAACATGGAGAGTGACAACTTTAGCAAACAGTATGGGGGGCGATCTTGGCAGTTCCCTTGACAGCATAAGAGTTTTTCAGGATTTCTTTATTGACATTAATATCCCGGTCTTTTTGACTCAGAATGATGAAGTTTCTGTCCCTGTAGGTATATACAACTATCTTGGTGAAGCTCAGGAAATAACCCTTGAAGCAGACCCCGAAGACTGGTTTGAAATGACATCCGCTTCTTCGATATCTGTCACTGTGCCGGCAAATTCTGTTTCCGCTGTTTACTTTCCGGTAAAAGTTAAGAAGATAGGAAAACATACTATGACCGTGTTTGCCTATGGGTCAAAGATGTCAGATGCAGTGAAAAGAAGTGTTACGGTACTTCCTGATGGAATTATGCAGGACAAGACAGAAAGTGCACTCCTTGACAGCAATAGAAGCATCAAACTTACAATACCTCAAAATGCGATCCCTGACAGTGCTGAAATGTTCGTAAAAATTTATCCGGGAATAATGGCTCAGGCAATTGAAGGGCTTGACTCAATGTTCCAGATGCCTTACGGATGTTTTGAGCAAACTTCTTCAGCAAGCTATCCCAATATCCTTGTTCTTCAGTATATGACGGCAACCGGTACACTTACACCTGAAATAGAGCTTAAAGCAAGAGATTTCATAGCTCAGGGCTATCAGAGACTTCTTACTTATGAAGTTCCCGGTGGCGGATTCGAGTGGTTCGGCAACGAACCGGCACACTTTGTTCTTACATCTTACGGACTTCTTCAGTTCGTTGATATGAGCACAGTTTTCGAGGTTGATCCCGACCTTATCACAAGAACTGCTGCATGGATGGCTTCAAAACAGAACAGTGACGGTTCTTTTGAACCTACAAGCGGTGGAATTGCTGAAGGAGCTATTGATAATTTTCAGAATTCAGTTTTGAGGACAACCGCTTACGGGGTATGGGCTTTAAGTAGAGCAGATAAGGAGCAGGCTGCCCGCAACAATGCTGTTTCATATCTTGAATCCAATGCTTCAAAGGCTGAAGATGTATATACAAAAGCAATGACAGCGATAGCACTCGTGGAAAGTGGCGGCAGTTCAACAGTTTTAGACAGTCTTATTAAAGATATTATCGATTTAAAAGAAGATGACGGTGACGGTGGTGTTTTCTGGGAACAACCGGTTAATACAGAAACCTACAGTTCCGGCAGTGGAGCAAATCTTGAAACAACTGCACTCATAGGGCTTCTTCTGATGGAAAAAGGAGGACATAGCGATCTTGTAAGCCAGATACTTAACTGGATAATCAAACAGAAAGACTCTTTCGGTAACTGGTCAACGACACAGGGGACAATTCTTGCTTTAAGATTTATGATAAGGTCGCTGGATAATAAAACTGTTGAAGCTAATGCAACTGTGAGGGTAAGTGCAAACGGCTCAGATGAAACTGTCATAAACATAACACCCGCAAACTCTGATGTTTTAAGGCTGATAGATTTCAAAGAGGATATTATCTATGGCGAAAACTTGATAGAGATCAAATTTTCAGGAGAAGGAAGTATGATGTATCAGGCAACTGCAATCTGGTATATTCCCGGAAAAGATGATGTGTCAACCGGACCTCTTACCATAGATGTAACTTATGACAAAACAACTCTCAATGTTAATGACATTGTCGGAGTAACTGTCGATATAACCAATGTTTCAGATTCAGGTGTAAGCATGGTTCTTGCAAGTGTAGGAATTGCTCCCGGATTTTCTCTGATACCCGAAAAACTTGAACAGGCGGTTCAAGACGGCACATATCTCCAGAGATACGAAACGACTCCAAGACAGATCATCCTTTACATAAACCACATTCAACCCGGCGAAACAGCAACACTTTACTTTGACCTTCTTGCAGAATACCCAATGGAAGCTTCTACCGGAGAATCATCTGTTAACCCATATTACAATCCTGAACAAAAACATTCCGATCCATCCCGCAAACTTATCATCAGGGAGTAAAGAAAAATATTGTAATTTTTTATTACATTCTAAACTATTATAATCATTGAGCAAACTGCAAAAAACCAATTAAAACAAAGGTGTAAATCCAAGAACCCCTCTTGACATATGCCTCAAAAACAGATTAATGTATGTGTGCAGGCTGTTTGTTTTTTATTTTTGGAGGCGTGAATGTCAGGGAAAAGAAAGTTTTTTATGTTTATGTTTGTGGCTTTGACGATCTTTGTGTTCCAGAGTTGCATGGTTGATGAAGATAACATTGATTCCAATGTAGAGTCGCCGGAAGACATTTCTGATTCCGGGGATCAAGATATGTCCTCTGAAAATGCTGATGACGGTGAAACAGAGATAGCGGATGATAATGAAGAGACATCACAGTTTTCAGACGATGAGGAAAAAGAAAAAGATCCGTGTACTCCCAATGTTTGCGGATCTATATATGGAAGCACCGGAAAATGTACTCCGGATGGCGATGATTTTTTATGTGAGTGCCACGAAGAATTTGATTGGGACAGTACACAGAAAAAATGTGTAATGCCCGATCCCTGTATAGATGATCCATGCGGAGATGGTGCAGAGTGTGAAGCGGAATACATTGAAGACTCAGGGTTTACCGGAAAGTATGATTGTAACTGTGGAGAAGGTTTCATCTATAATAAATCTTTCAACAGATGCGGTGAAATTATTTTCTTTGATGATTTTGAGGGTGAAAACCCTGATTCAAACTGGATGTTGAACGGAGATTGGGAAATTGGTGTCCCTAACTATACCGGACCATCAATTGATATAAATCCTTTCCATGAGTACGGTTACATTACAACCGCTTATTCGGGAAAAAATGTTCTGGCGACAAAGTTGCAGGGGA
>SLGQ01000172.1 GCA_007136595.1 Candidatus Sumerlaeota bacterium
AAATTTTAGGACTTGAAAAGGAGGAGTTCATGCGTATAATGAGAGATGAAGTTAATGTTGACAGAGATGTCGAGGTTAAAATGATTTCACTCGCTGACAGGCTTAGACAGGAAGGTATCGAGAAAGGTATCGAGAAAGGCATCCAGAAAGGAGCTTTTCTTAAAGCTTTGCAAACCTGCAGAAAACTTCTTCTTATGGGATTGAGTCCTTCTGATGTTAGTGATGCAACAGAGCTTCCTCTTGAAAAAGTTCTTGAAATTCAAAACTCTCTTAACAATTCGAATTAATTAATTCCGTTGAAAACAACCTTTTTGTTAAGCGAATAAACTTTAAAACTTTTGAAGTTTTCCAAAAACTATCTGCTGAATTTTTTTTCCTGGATCTTTTTGTTTACTTCTTTTTCTATGGCTTCCCTTTTTTCAACAAAAAGCTTAAAGATATCAGCGTCAAGTTTACCTCTTTCAACTTCAGAGGATATGATCTTCAAAGCGATTTCAGGAGGCATTGCTTTTTTATATGGTCTGTCTTTGGCTGTAAGTGCATCATAAATGTCAACGATTCCCATTGCCCGTTCAACGATTCCCAGAGAAGAAGCATCTTTATGGTGAGGATACCCCGATCCGTCAAGTTTCTCATGGTGTGATGCGGCAATGGAAGGAACATTTCTAAGATCAAAGGGCCAATCTATCGAATCAAGAAGTTCGTAGCTGTAAAGAACATGCCGTTCCATATCCTTTCTCTCTTCATCGTTCAATGTGCCGGCTCTTATTGCAAGATAACTTTGTTCAAGCTCATTGAGAACCGGTATTTCCATCCCGTCAATATTGTACTTAAGATCTTTAATTGAATTTATGAGAGCTTTCTGTTCATCGGAATGGGGAGCGGGCCTGTTAAGATCATCGATCATCAAAGTAAAGTCATTTATTTTTTTGATGTTTTCATCTTCGCTGTCTTGTGCGGAAGCGGCAATATACTTCAGTCTCCACCTTAAAGCTTCCAATTGATCGGGATAAAACCGCTCTTCTTTCATAAGTATTTTTTCCCTTACCCCGACTTTCCCGAAATCGTGAAGTAAAGCGGCAGTTTCTGCACTTTTTAATGTTGCCTTGTCAAGTTTGAAATCTTTGAAGTCATCGCTTTCATCGATCTTTTTCAAAAGAGATACAAGGAGAGCCGACACTCTGAGGCTGTGACCTTTTGTTGCCGGATCTCTTTGCTCAATTGCTTTAACGGAAGATATTATCATATTGTTAAGCAAAGTTTCAGTTTCTATTAAAAGCCTGTTGTTTTCAACTGAAACTGCTGCCAGTGTCGAAAGACTTTTTAAAACCAGTTCATCAAATTTTGAAAATGGTTCCGCTTTTGATCCGGGATCGTTCTTTTTGTTAAGAAGCTGGACGGCACCTATGATCTCACCTGAATTTGTAGTCATCGGAACAGTAATTATCGAAACTGTTCTGTAATTCATTTTTTTGTCAATTACTTTGTTGAAATGATAAGGGGAACTTTCCGGAATTTTGTAGGCATCCGGAATATTGAGAGTTTCTCCGGTATGGCATACGAACCCCACTAAACTTTCCCTGTTAAACGGAACTTCTTTCTTTTCGATCAGCTTACTGTCAAAAAGAGAATTCTGGGAACATACAAAAAATATTTTTTCTCTGTCCTCACTCATAAGATAAAGTGTTCCAGCTTCAGCTCCGGTAGCTTTTCTCAAGAAAGAAAGTATCATGCTGTAAAGATTTCCGGGATCTTTTTCAACAGTAAGGTTGATACCTATCTCAAGATTTTCAACAATTCTGTGATGAAGTTTCATATTTGTGGAAGCAAAATTTAAAATAAGAGTTATTACAAAGGTATTTATTCTTTCACCGTTTATTCTGAAAACATTGTTTGAAACCTTTTCAAATTCACAACCGTAATCTATTAAAAAAATGAAATCATTTTCAGAAGCTAATTTGAATTTTTCCGAAAATGATTCGCTGAACAGGAAAAGAACGAAAGGTTCTTTTATATCTTTTGTTATCTTACGCAATTCAGCAGCGGTTTTGTAAATATGCACCTTTGTTCCGGGAATGATATTTACTTTAAGTGAATCAGGAATGATGACATTTTTATACAATTGAATCCTCCTGTTCCATCAGAACAATAATCTTACTGATCTCCTCAGCAAAAAATTCAGCAGCTTCACACTCGATTTCTTTGAGATTATTCACCAGAATTAATTTTTTCTCAAGAAAAAATATTATTTCAAATATTTCATCAATTGAAAGAGATGTGAATTTTGATGAAAGTGCAGGAAATAATTTTTCAGCCAACTCAGTTCGGGACTGGTTTTCAGCAAGGTTTTTCAAAGCTCTGAGCTCATTTAAAGTTGCTTGAAGAAGAGCAAAATTTTCTCTGAAAAAGCAGAAAACAAGTTTTTTTATCCATTTTTTATCTTTATCTGATATGAAAAAATCTTCAGGAACCAGAGAATAGTTAAACCCTTTTATAAATGTTTCAAGAAAGTCAATTGCAACAGCCCGTTGTTTTTCTTCATTAAAAAAAGGTATTAAAAAGTAAGCAAAAGCAAAAGCAATGGAATTTTTGTAGTAACTGAACTCATGAAAAGCTTCCGGTGATAACTTGAATTCACCTCTTTTTTCCGTTTCCAGAATATCTCCTTTCCTCATAAGCCTTCTTATCAATCTTGAACAATTTACATCAAGATTTTCAAGAGCCGGAGCAGTTTTTACAAAAGGAAGCTTTTTCAGATAAACAAGAGTTGCCTCCATTTTTTCAACCAGATCGTTGGAGCCAACTTTATCCATGCATAGAAAAAAAGTTGAAAATAAAGCGGAAAAGCTGACAGTTGTGGCTCTTTCCTGATATTCAGCAATTCTCAATGCCGTTTGCTCTTTGAGTTTGCCGCCCAGATAAACCGGTCTTGCAAACCTTATGTAAACAGGCCCGTAACGGGTTTTTAAAAGTATCTTCAATCTTGAAAAAAAGTTTTCTTTTTCAGGAATTTTTGCACCTGTTTTTTCAAGTTTGTAATCTTCAACCTCTTTAAGTTTTTCATAAGTGACCGATACTGGAACGACAAAAAGTTTTCTCCCTGCATTTTTACCGTTTTCTGAAAGCATTTTAAGCATTCCCGTCCGGGGTGATCTCACCATTCCGCTTCTTGACCTTCCACCTTCAATAAAAAATTCGATGTCATATCCTGCCGCTACGATGTTTTTAAGGTAACACGAAAGAACAGTCGTGTAAAAAATGTCATCCCTGATCTTTCTCCGTATAAAAAACACCCCCATCTGCCTTAAAATTATTCCAAGCGGAAAAAATGAAAGATTGTCTCCGGCGGCAACAAGAGGAATGGTCACTTTTTCTTTATAGAGGATATAGTTTAAAATAAGATAATCAAAGTAACTGCGGTGTGTCGGAATGAGAACCATATTTGTCCCCGGCATGCTGCATATTCGTCTGAGATGGATTATCTCTTCATTTGAATAGTGATACCGGGAAAAGAGGGAATATAGGATCCTGCCTGTTATTCTTGTGTAAAACTCAGCTCTTGCAGGGCTGTATTTTGTTGCAATGCCATTTAAAATTTCAACAGCTTCCCTGATCTTTTCAGGATCTCTTAATTTCAGATCAAAAAGAGTTTCATTTTTTATATCAAGCCAGCTTTTTAAAGAAACCCCCACAATGTTTTCTCTTGAATCAAGCCAGATCCTGTGAAGTTTTTTGATGAATATTTCAGGAGTAATGTTTTTCCGGCATTTTTTTGCAATGCCTATCCGGAAAGTGAGCTTTCTCCTTTTAATGAGAAGCATGAGCAATTCCCATGTCGTTGACCACAAATGGTATTTTCCTGTTATTTTCACCATCCATTCCCAACGGCTTTTCCTGCCAAGTTCTTTGCTCCACAATGTAACTATCGGAATTATCCTTACTTCCCTGTTCCTGAGCGGCTCATAAGTTTTTCTGAATATTTCGTTTTTAAGTAAGTCTCCGGGAGAATCTATGGGAATGTAAAGCCCATCGATCCTTTCTTCAGCAATTGTGGACATATTAAAAAATGAAAGAAGAAAAGTTTTTAATTTTTTAAAAGAGATAAAAAAAATGGTTTTCGAACCGAATGATTTGGACGGTGGAACAATACCG
>SLGQ01000141.1 GCA_007136595.1 Candidatus Sumerlaeota bacterium
AGATAAGCTGGCTCTTTATCTTGATACATTTGACGGATATATCTGCGATCTTTCAAAAAGCCCTGAAACCCTTGAATCATGCATGAAAGTTAATCGTGAAGGGGAGGAGATAAGATACCCCAAGATGGATGAAAAAAATCCCGATATTGTTTATTACAGCCCTTCTGACCTTCCTGATGGAATTATACAAATGAATACTTCAGGGACAGCGCCAGTCCGAAAAGAAATCAAATTTGAAGGATTAATGGAAAATCGTTTAGGTATAGGAATAAATAAAGTTAAGGGAAATCTTATCTTGTATCTTGATGTATATCTTCCGAACCCTCAATCAGACATGCGTGAAAACCGCCTTTGCTACTACAGGGTCGATCTGGATAAAAGTTTCTGTTCACTTCCCACACCTCATCAAGAAGGTTCTATGAAATATTTGCAGGCATACGCGGAATTTGAAGGACATTGGCTTGTTTGGCAGGATGCCTTAGGTCCATTGATGAAAGTTAGAGACATGGAATGTTACTGCGACCATCATCCTGATCTGTGTCCGTTTGATGATTACACCCCTCAACCTGAAAATCCCAAAGATGTAAAAACAGGAAAAAGGTTGAATGATTGAACGGTGCAGCATGGAAGAGACCGTTTAAGGTTGAGTAATTTCCATTTGCATTAAATCGATAATCTGTTAAAATCAGAAAGAACTTGTGAATAAGAGGGGAACCATGAAGATGTTTTTATTCATATTGCTAATAACAGCAGTTCTTGCTGCAGGATGTGATGTCAGGGCAGACATTCAAATTGAAGAAGCAAGGGTCTTTTATTCAGTGCTCAACAACAGTATTAAGCCGGCAAAGATCGTTATGTATTTTTCAGAAGAACCATATGATGTGTATGGTAACTGTGGTTATGCTGAAGACCATGTTCAAACTTTGACAATTAACCCTGGCAAACCAGGTTGGACATTCCATTATGGTGAGGAGTATTATTATGATAACCATGATAACCGTATCTTCTGTTCAGATAAAGTTGAAATTTATGTAGGCGACACACTCATATACTCTTGTAAAAGAGGAAGTGAATACCATGAAAACATTCTTTTCAAAAGGTATTATCAGCGTCTGGGTAATCGTTATGATGATTATGGTCTTTTCTCAATAAGTTACTTTGCCCTTCTTTTTAAGTGGTGTGGAAATGAATTCTGTGAAGATCAGTGCGGAAAAATTTTTAGAGAGGATAGATAAAGATGAAAAATGTTCTTATACCATTGGTTTTAAATTTAATTTTTATGTTTTTATGCTCAGGTTGTAACACTGGTTCAAAAACAGGAGAAGAAGGTCAAAAATGTTTTGATAACAACTCCTGTAAAGGTCATTTGTGGTGCATTGATGGTTTCTGTGTGGATATTTTGGACTATCCTGATGTTGATCCCGCTGACAGTGTTCCTGACAGGGAGTCAAATGATGGAGAAAAACCGGATGATGAAGCTAGTGATGACGACGAGAATGGCGAAAACGGCAACGATAACCCTGATCTTATTGATGAGTGTGATTTCAGTGTTGAAGTCACCAGTAAGGAGGATTTGGATTCCATAGTGAACTGCCGTGCTATTACAGGAGATTTTATTGTTGAGGAAACTGATTTGGAAGAGGTTGTGCTTCCTCATCTTGAAGAGGTTTGGAATTACTTTTCCATTGCTGATAATCCAAAGTTGAAAAGAATATATTTGCCGAAACTTGAGGCTACGGGAGATATCTTCGGAATTGATTTTAACACTGTTTTAACTGAAATTAATCTTTCTGTGCTGAGCTATGTTCGTGGCAATATGGTTGTGTGGGGAAATGACTCCTTGAAAACATTTTCTCTGCCAAACTTTCAAAAAGCTGACGAAGGAGTTTACATTAGTTTCAATGAATCACTGGAATCCATAGATGCACCAATGCTTGAAAGTATATGGAAGTTTTTTGATATAGACCATAACGATTCCCTTAAATCAGTTTCATTCCCGGTACTTGAAAGTGCTCTTTTACTGCTTGTTTCAAGAAACAGTTCTCTTGAAACATTTGACATGTCTTCACTTCACGATGTTCAAGGTGTTAGGATTGTTCTCAACGCTCAACTGCCCACAGAAAAAGCAGAGGCACTTGTTGATCAAGTTCTGGAAAAAAGGTCTTTCCTTGATTACACGATCTGCGGCAACAAAGATGGGGAAGAGTGCGATTTTGACTGGGATGATCTTGACTGAAAATCAGCAACCGTTCAATTAAAGCTTTCATTTGCATTAAAATCTATAATCTGTTAAAATCAGAAAGAACTTTGAAAGGAAAGTGACAGATGAAACTGACAAAAGATCCTTTTATTTCAGTTGTTATTCCTGTTTATAACAGACCTGATCAAATATTAAGGTCTGTCAACTCGGTTCTTGATCAGAGATATGACAATTTTGAGTGTATTGTCGTTGATGACGGTTCAACGGATGAAACACCTTCTGTTTTGCGATCTTTTGGTGAAAAAATTAAAGTTATTACAACAAAAAACAGGGGGGTAAGTGCGGCAAGGAACATAGGTGCTGAAAAATCTTCGGGAGATTTCATATCGTTTCTTGACAGTGATGACGAATGGAAGCGGCTGAAACTTAAAAAACAGATGGAGCATTTGCTGGCAAACAGTTGGCAGATAACCCAAACTGATGAAATATGGATGAGAAACGGCAGATTTTTAAATAAAAAAAAGAAACATACAAAACCTGAAGGAGACATTTTTCAAAAAAGTCTGGAACTATGTTGCGTTACACCTTCAGCAGTTTTAATGGAAAAGGCTCTTTTTCAAAAATATGGCGGTTTTGATGAATCGCTACCTGCTTGCGAAGATTTCGATCTGTGGATAAGAATGTCAATTAACGAAAAATTCGGATTACTTAACGAAAAACTTGTAATAAAATACGGCGGACATTCCGACCAGCTTTCAGCAACACCGACACTTGACAAATACCGCATTCTCTCTCTGCATAAAATCATTACCGCAACAAAAGATCTTTCGCAGCACCACAAAACTGCAATGGTGGAAAACCTTAAAAAAAGAGCTGAAATATATTCAAATGGAGCAATAAAAAGGGGAAAAACAGAAGAATCGGAATGGGTTTGGAATCTGATCGGGCAATTATCTCTTTTTTAACTTATTGGGATCTATCCCTTTTTTGGGGCACTTCTTCTTTTAAAAGAGATCGTTATTTCCATTTCTTCAAGAGTTTGTTTAAGAAGTTCTTTTTTATCTGTTTTTGATATTTCTTTCTGGATCTCTTTTGCAATGAGATGGGTAAAATCTTTTTTAATTTTATCTCCCTGCATAAAAAGCTGGTCAATGATCTCGCCTGCAAGCTGTTTTGTAAAACGGAGATCTATTGTATCTTTGACAGCATCCCTCAGTTCGTTGGAAAAAGGAACTTTGTCAAGCAGCCTGTTAACTATTTTTCCTGACATTATTTTAAACACTCCTTTATTTCAAATGGACACACTTTTTCGATCCGCTGTCCCACAAACTGCTCTTTTTCTTCTTCAAGAATTTCCTGAAGTTTTTCTTTTTCTTCTTCAAAATGGGGAGAATTTTCAATGATCTCAAGAGTAGGGAAGATTACAAAAAGCCTTTTCATAGCTTCCTTATGTGGAATTGAAAGCATATCTGAATGGTGATTACCTTTTTCCCAGAAAATTATATCAAGATCTATTTTCCGGGGACCTTTCAGAAATGTTTTTTTTCTTCCCATCTTTTTTTCAATGCATTTTAAAGTATTAAGAAGCTGGTCCGGCTCAAGATCGGTTTCTGCAAGGACAGATACATTCAGAAAATCAGCCTGTGATACATAATCGATAGGAGCGGAACAGTAAACACTTGAACAGTCGTCAATGGAAACAGATTTTTCCTCAAGCATGCTTATAGCATCAGAGAGATTTTTCAATCCATTGCCGATATTCGATCCTAAAGAGATGAGATACTTCATTTTACTTACCAAATCGTTCGCCAAAATCTTCAAGTTCACGGTCTGATCTTGCAAAACAAACCCTGAACCAACCTTCTCCCCACTTCCCCAGTATCGATCCGGGAGTAACAACTGTCCCGTATTTTTCAAGCATGAGACCGCTGAAATCAAGCGAACTCATATCTCCGGGCACTTTCGCCCATATATAAAATGTACTCGAAGAATCAAAAAACTCAAGCCCCTTTTTTAAAAAAAGAGATTTCATCATATTCCGTTTGGAAGAATAAACTTCTCTCATTTTAACCAGATACTCTTCCCCGTGTTCAAGTGCGGCAGCAGCGGCAGCCTGAACCGGCTGGAAAGGTGAAGAACCTCTTATGGACTTTATTTTTATGAGTGCCGAAATTATATCCCTGTTGCCTGCTGCAAAACCGATCCGGAAACCTGTCATACTGAAAGTTTTTGAAAGAGAATGGAACTCTATTACTCTGTCCATTGCTCCATCAAATTGTAAAAGCGATAAATTGGGAGTTTTTTCATAAATTTCCGAATAAGCCATATCAGATACTATAGCCCAATCATATTTTTCAGCAAAACTAAGAAGTTTTTTTGCAAATTGAGGTGTCATTTCAGCGGTTGCCGGATTATTGGGATAGTTGATATAAATAAACTTCGCCCTGTGTCTTACATCTTGTCGAATTTCGTCAAGATAGGGCATGAACCCGTTTTCAAATTTAAGTGGCAGAATGTAAGGGACTCCTCCTGAAAATTCTAACCCCGAAATCAATGCCGGATAAACAGGATCCGGAATTAATGCAATATCGCCACTGTCAATAAAAGCTGAAGGGATCCTGAAAAGGGCTTCTTTTGTCCCGATAACAGCAGTTATTTCGGATTCGGGATCAAGTTTGACACCAAATCTTCTATCCATCCACTGTGACACAGAGTTCCTGAAAAACGGAAGACCGCTGTAACTGTTATAGTGGTGGTTTGCGGCATCATTCACAGCTTTTTTCATTGCATCAACAGCAATTTGGGGTGCAGAAAGAAAAGTGTCTCCCACCCCGAGATCTATGATGCTTTTCCCTTCTTTTATCATCCTGTTCCTGATATCATTTATTCTTTTAAAAGGATAATCAGGTGAATTTAATACCGATGATGAAAGTCTGACCACTTTTATGCTCCGATATAAAGGTTGTCAATAAGTCTTGTTTCTCCGACAAAAAGTGCAACAAATATTCTTGAATCCCTGGCAAGGAAACGACCTTTTGTCAAATCATTGGTGTTTCTTATTTCAACATAATCCACTTTCGATCCGGGAATGAGAAATTCAAGTTTTGAAGCAGTTTCCTTTTCAATGAATTCAACAGGCAACGCCCTTCTGTCAAAACGGGCTTCTTCCGCTTTTACTTTAACTCCGTCCATTACTTTTAAAATGTTTGCCGCAAGTTCTTTTTCTTTTATTGAAAGATACCTGTTTCTGGAACTTAGCGCAAGTCCGGTAGCCTCTCTTACTGTGGGAATTCCGACAATTTCAACACCATAATTAAGTGCTGCAACCATTTCCCTTATTATTGCAAGCTGCTGGTAATCTTTTTCTCCAAAAATTGCAACGACAGGGGCAACAATGTTAAAAAGGACAGAAACGATCTGCACCACACCTTCAAAATGTCCCGGTCTGCTTGCTCCGCAAAGTATTCCTGAAAGTTCTTCAGAAATTGTAAAACCTATGCGGATTTTTTCATTCGGATAAATCTCTGTTTTTTTCGGAACAAAAACAATATCAACACCATTTTCTTCACAAAGTTTAAGATCATCTTCCAAAGTCCGGGGATATTTTTCAAAATCTTCGCCCGCTCTAAACTGTGTCGGATTTACAAAAATACTTACCACAGTAGTGTCACAAAGTTCCACCGATTTTTTAATAAGCTCCAGATGTCCTCTGTGGAGAGCTCCCATAGTTGGCACGAAACCCACTTTCCCTGTCAGTTCTTTTCTTGCCGCTCTGAACGATTCGACTGTCTCTAAAATTCTCATTTTATCTCCTGTTTTCAATTCACAATCCATACCGTTATATCAGAAAAAACCTCCCTTTAAAAGTTTTATGTTTCAATGAAGTTAATATTCAAGTTGACAAATGGCATCTCAAAATTATATTAGTAGTGCAAACTCTCTTGTGAGAGTATGAAATTTGAACGGCATAGGGAACAATATGGAAAAAAGAATATATCTTGACAACAGTGCAACGACTCCGGTGCGTCCGGAAGTTCTGGAAGCTGTTTATCCTTTTCTGACAGAACATGGGGGCAATCCTTCAAGCAGACATAAAGAAGGAAGAATAGCAAAAACAGCTTTTGAAAATGCAAGGGAACAGGTTGCCCATGCCATAAACTGTCAGACAAAAGAGATCATTTTTACAAGCTGTGCAACTGAAGCAAATAATAGTGTGTTGAAAGGTTATCTTTCCGGGCTTAGGGGCAAAGTAGTTAAAAATCACATAATTACAACTGCGGTTGAGCATCCCAGTGTTTTTGCAACAGCAAAAGCTCTTGAGAAGGATGGATATGAAGTTACATTTCTCCCTGTTGATAAGTTCGGCAGGATCGACCTTGAATTGTTGAAATCATCAATAAAAGAAAACACAGGACTGATCTCTGTTATGATGGTGAACAATGAAACAGGAAACATTTACCCTGTTAAAGAAATTGGAAAAATAGCTTCTGAAAAAGGGGTTCTTTTTCATATTGATGCTGTTCAGGCAATTGGAAAAGTGCCGGTTGATGTGAAAGAGATCGGTTGTGATTTTCTTACTTTGACCGCACATAAATTTTACGGACTTAAAGGTGCCGGAGTTCTTTTTGTCAAATGGGGGAAATGGACAGCACCTTTCATCACCGGTGGGCATCAGGAAAAAAACAGAAGGGCGGGAACAGAAAATGTTGTCGGTGTAGTTGGACTTGGTAAGGCGATAGAGCTTGCTGTAAGTGAACAAGCTGAAGAAAGTGAAAGGTTAAGAAAACTTAGAGATCACTTTGAAAAAAGGGTTCTTGAAGAAATTCCCTATACAAGAATAGTAGGTGATCCTGATGGAAGAGTTTCCTTCATATCAAACATATCTTTCAGGTTCATTGAAGGGGAAGCGATACTTCTTAAACTTGATTATGAAGGAATTGCCGTTTCTACAGGATCAGCCTGTTCTTCGGGAAATCTGGAACCGAGCCATGTTGTCACAGCAATGAAAATAGACCCGGAAGAATCACATTCAAGCATCCGCTTTTCACTTGGCAGATCGACCACACTTGAAGATATGGAATATACTGTAGAGAAACTGAAAAATATTATTCAGCAACTTAGAAGTTTTTCCCCTGTATATGATAAATTTATTACGCAAAACCAAAAAGAATCTGACCGGAGGGTTCAATGAATTATACCGAAAAAGTTATGGACCATTTCATGAGTCCGAGAAATGTTGGAAAGCTTGATACATACAATGCCATAGGAGAAGTTGGAAACGCTTCCTGCGGTGACATAATCAAGCTTTATGTTCAGATCGATGAAAACAATATTATCGCCGACATAAGTTTTCAGACATTCGGCTGCGGTGCCGCTATTGCAACTTCTTCAATGACAACGGAAATGGTAAAAGGGAAACACATTGATGAAGCACTCAAAATAACAAAAGATCAGGTTGCAGAGGAATTGGGCGGACTTCCTGCAAATAAAATGCACTGTTCAAATCTTGCCGCCGATGCACTTCATAAAGCGATAAAAGATTATAAAGCAAAAAATGGGATCGTCTAGACCGCTCAGGGTCGCTTTTTACACTTTCGGGTGTAAAGTTAATCTATTTGAATCGGAACAACTTAAAAAATCACTTCAAAACATTGAGATAGTTGACAGCTCCGCAGATGCAGACATTTACATAGTAAACGGGTGTACAGTTACTGCCGCATCTGACAGTCAGGCAAGAAATATGATAAGGCGGTTTGCCAAAAAAGGGAAGGTGATAGTAACAGGCTGTTATGCCAGAAAAAAAGATCTTTTCCTTGAAAAAATAAAAAATGTCGAGTTTATTCCGGAAATAGAAGATGTTGCAAGAAACCTTGAAAGCAAGCTGATTTACGATGCGTTTTTTGACAGATCCAGACCTTTTCTGAAAATTCAGACAGGATGTGACCAGTTCTGTTCGTATTGTATAATTCCTTTTGTAAGAGGTCCTTTAAAAAGTGTCCCTCTTGATAAAATAATAAAGCTGCTTGAAAAGATAAGATCACAAAACTTCAAAGAAGTAGTTTTAACAGGAATACACATAGGGAAATACGGGCTTGACCTTGATGATGGTTCAAACTTGAGCAGTGTAATTGAGCAGGCACACAGAATTGTTGGAAGGGTGCGTCTGGGATCGCTTGAATCTCATGAAATAACACTTGAAATACTTGAGCAGGCTTCACAGAATAAAATACTGCCTCACTGGCACATTCCTCTTCAACATGGCAGTGATACAGTCCTTAAAAGGATGAAAAGACCATATACTGCTTTGCAATACCGGAACTCAGTGGAAAAAATAATTAAAGTTACACCTCCACACACAGGATTTGGAACAGATATAATTGCAGGTTTTCCCGGAGAAACAGAGGCTGAATTCACAGAATCATACAACTTTATAAAATCGCTGCCATTTTGTTATGGGCATGTTTTTCCTTTTTCTCCAAGAGAGGGGACATTAGCGTGGGAAATGGAAAAAACTGATGGAGTGAAACCTGAAATAAAAAAAGAAAGAGCGGCGATCCTTCGTCAACTTTTTGCAGAAAAACACTCCGGATTCCGTAATTCGATCAAAGGAACCGAACTTACAGCCATCATAGAAAATGAAATAGAAAAAGACCTTTACAGTGCCACCACGGAAAATTATCTTTCAATAGAAATAAAAGGAAAATACTCCCCGAAAGAACTTGTTTCTGTGAAGATATAAAATCTTTTGCAAAAATAATTATTCCTGCTAAAATACAAACGATCTTTTTTTCTTATTTTTGGAGGTAGGTCATGCTTAAGTTTTCGAGAAGATGTTCAAGATGTGGAGTTGTTGAGTCTGCTGAGACTTGTTGTGAAAGACATTTCATCCATTCTTTCAATGAGGTTTTGTGTAACACCTGTGTTCACAATCTTATTGAAAAAGGACAGATCACTGAAGTGAAAGACGACGACGGTGAAGTAGCTTACAAGCAGAATCTGGAAAACATTTACAAAAGAATGTTGGAGATCGAAGAAGAAAATCAGAATCTCGAAGATAAAATGTATAGAAATAAAAGGCTTCTTAGAAGACTTGAAAGGATCAGAGATTTCATAGAAATGAATAAAGTTGAAAGAGACGGCGAAGACGAATAATCAACTCTGATGGCAAAAAGAAAAATGAGCCGCGTTAACTTTAAAGTTAATGCGGTGATAAAACACAATTCATCAAAATATAAATGTTGTGTAAGAGATATAAGTCTTACCGGACTTTTTCTTTCTACTGATGCTGACATTAAAATTGGAGAAACTGCAACAGTTGTTGTAAAAATGGAATCTGAAACAACTGCGGGAGAGATAATCCTTAAATGTGAAGTTATAAGAAGAGAAAAAGAGGGCATAGGGTTCCAGTTTGTTGAACTGCCGCTTGATTCTTATATTTTCCTCAGAAATCTTGTTGCGTATAACTATGGAGATTTCAGTCCTATTGATGAAGAATACTGCCGGCATCTGGCTTCAAGAAAAATGAAAGATCCGGAGAAATAAAATGCTTAAAAAGAAAACGGCATCTTTCGGGTCAAAAGTTGCAGTAAATTTAGAAGGTAAATTTCAGGACGGAACGATTTTTGATACCACTGAAAATGACATTCCATTTGTTTTTGTCATTGGAGAAGAAGATGTTCCTGAAGGTTTTTCAAAAGCTGTGGACGGACTCTCTGAAGGAGAAACCATAACAGTGATACTTACCCCTGAAGATGGATACGGCTACAGGGATGAAGAGCTTGTTTTTGAAGTTTCCAATGAAATTCTTGAAGTTGAAGGTGACTTTTCGATCGGTGAAATATATGAAGCCGATCTTCCGGGGATTGGGTTGGTTGAGATCACCATTGTTAAGATACTTGAAAAGAGTGTGATAATAGATCTCAATTCTCCTCTTGCAGGAAAAACTGTAGTTTATAAAATTGAACTTTTGAAAATATACTGAGTTTATGAACTTTTCCTTTAAAAATTCGGCAGGATATATTTTAATTTTAATAACATCTGTTATCATTGCCGTGTCGGGTGATAACTCTGTTTCCCTTCTTCCCCCCTTCATTGCGATAGGGTTGGCGTTTGTTACAAAACAAGTTCTTGTTTCTCTTTTTTGCGGAATATGGTGCGGGGCTGTCATTTCATTGATAAATAACGGTATTTCACCTTTGAATGCCTTTTTTTCCGGGTTTTTTAAGGTTGCAGATACTTATGCCGTAAAAGGGATGATGGATGAAAGCCACATAATGATAATACTTTTTTCATTAATGATAGGTGGAATGATAGGTATTGTAACTGCATCGGGAGGGATGCAGGGAATTGTAGGAAAATTTGCAAAAAAAGCGGACAGCGGGCCCAAATCTCAACTTCTTGCATGGGCTAGCGGACTTATAATATTTTTTGATGATTATGCCAACACTCTTATTGTCGGTAACTCGGTCAGACCATTGACCGATAAATATAAAGTAAGCAGAGAAAAACTGAGTTTCATTATCGATTCAACTGCCGCTCCAGTTGCTTCTGTAGCAATTTTAAGCACATGGATAGGTTACGAAATAGGACTTATAGGCGATGCAATTAAGACAACCGGAGTAGAGCTCGATCCCTATATGGTGTTTCTATATTCTCTGCCATACAGGTTTTATGCACTTGTTTTACTCATATTTATTCCCTGCTACATTTTTATGAAACGGGATTTTGGTCCCATGCTGAAAGCGGAAAAGAGATCCCTGAACAATGAAAACAGTGATGAAAGCTATTCTGATACCACAGATTTTCCTGTGTTGAAGGCTCCCCCTGAAGAGAAGTGTAAATGGTATTCTGCCGCTGTTCCGATAATTGTTCTTATTTTAATGACTTTCGGAGGGATTTTCTTCAGTGGTTACAGTGCTTTTGAAGGAGACAGCTTGTCGCTTCATCAAATAATAGGGGAAGCAGATCCTTTTAAAGTTCTGATCTGGGGATCTCTTGTTGCATCAATTGTTGCCGGGACAATGATGATAGTAAGTGGAACGGGAAATCTTACGGAAGTGGTTTCAGCCTGGATAGAAG
Organism: Candidatus Sumerlaeota bacterium; assembly: GCA_007136595.1. GTDB lineage: Bacteria > UBP6 > UBA1177 > UBA1177 > UBA1177 > SLGQ01. Next base: position 11,279 of record SLGQ01000141.1, read on the forward strand.
GGGTGAAATCGATGGTTACGGCGATGATAATACTTGTTCTTGCGTGGGCTTTAAGCAGTGTTGTAACTGAACTTAAAACTGCTGAATATATTCTTTTCCTTCTTTCGGGAACTCTCCCTTACTGGATATTGCCGGGATTGGTGTTCCTTACAGCTTCTGTCACAAGTTTTGCTACCGGAACTTCATGGGGTACGATGGCACTTCTTTTTCCGACTGCGCTTCCTCTTGCTGTTCCTCTTGCTGTTTCAGGAGGTATTCCGCCGGAACAGATACACTCATATATTTACTGTGTCACCGGAGCCATTTTAACAGGAGCAATATTTGGAGACCACTGTTCACCCATATCAGACACAACGATAATGGCAAGTATGTCATGCCGGGTCAGCCATATTGAGCATGTGAGAACCCAGATGCCGTATGCTCTTACCATTGGTGCAATATCTTTTTTTGCAGGTTATCTTCCAGCCGGATTCATGATAAATCCTTTCCTTCTTTTAATTCCTCAGCTTATTGCTGCATATTTGATCTTTAGATATTTCGGTAAAAAAGCTGAATAATTTATTGAGCCGCTATCTTTTTTATGGCTTCATATAAAAACCATGCCGCATCGTTCATGAATTGGGGGTTTTCAATGCAGGCTCTATCCTGTGGGGAAGTGAGATAAGCCATTTCAAGCAAAAGTCCGGGAACAGTTGTTTCGTCAAATAAAAGAAGCCCGTATTTTTGTGTGAACATATTCAAGGGAAGTTTCCACACAGAGTAGAGGTTGGTTTGAAAAAAAAGATCTCTGAAAACTTTTCCGTATTTAAATGATATGTTTGCACGGTGATAACTTTGGGCTGTAGAATAACTGTTTCCGCTGAGGGCATCGGGAATGTAATATATTTCAAAACCTCTGCTTGTGGAAAGGAGTTTCTGGGAATTAAAATGAATAGATATAAAAAGGTCGGGTTTCAAGTTTTCGATCATTTCAATTCTTCTTTTTACAGGAAGATCTATATCGGCAGTTCTTGTAAAATGGACAGTCAAATTTTTAATGGGATGCCTGTTCAGAAAAGTTCTCAACCTCATTGAAAGATCAAGAGCAAGATGTTTTTCAACAATATTGCCGTAAGTTGCTCCCAGATTGCTTCCGCCGTGTCCGGGATCTATAACAATTACAAAAGGTTTATCTGCTCTAAGCTGGAAGCATAAAAATATGACAAGGAAAAAAAAGAAACCCTTGAATTTCATTTTATCTGCCTGTAAAACCTTTCAAAATCAGACTTGCTTGAAAAATCAAGTGTCACAGATATTCCGGAGCTTTTGGATTTAACTTTCACTTTTGCACCTAAAGAAAATGCTATCTCTTTTTCCATTTTCATGAAACGGTTCTCATTTTTGGGAGCGGGTGGTTCATCAATAGTCTTTGATTTCGCCATTTTTTCAACTTGTCTTGCAGTGAGATTATTTTCAATTATCCTGTTTAAAATAAGTTCCTGCTCATCTTTTTCAAGAACGGCAAGGGGTCTTGCCTGTCCCACAGAAATGGTACCGTTTCTTACAAGATCCTGAATCTTCCCGCTTAAATTGAGAAGTCTCATACAGTTGCTTATTTCACTCCGGCTTTTACCCACCTTTTCAGCAAGCTGCTGCTGAGTATAATCAAACCTTTTAATGAGTTCAGCATAAGCTTCTGCAACTTCTATCGGGTTGAGATCCTCTCTTTGAAGATTTTCAATTAAAGAAATCTGATAATCTTCCTCCCCCTTGAACATAAGGACTTTCAGCTCCTTCAGACCGGCTATTTTTGCAGCCCTGAAACGCCTTTCTCCTGCAATTATACGGTATTTTGACCCTTCTTTTTTTACAACGATAGGCTGAATTATCCCATACTGCTTAATAGAGTTTGCAAGCTCCGTCAGCTTCTGTTCATCAAAATTCTTTCTCGGCTGATCAATTGTCGGCACAACCACATTTATCGGAACAGTAATATAATCATTTTCAGGAACAGTTTTAATAAGTGCATTAAGACCCTTTCCAAGTTTTCTTTTTTTGTCGATCATTTTTTCCTCCGTAAAAAACTGACAGCCATATTTAACATTTAACTGCGGCAAGTGTCAAGGAACATTTTTGTTTTCATTTCATTCTTTCAGCAATTTTCTTAAAGCTCAAAAGTCCCGCTTCAAGATTTTCAACGATTTCCGATGCTATTGTTTCGGGGTCAGGAAGATTATCGAGGTCTGCAAGTGAATTGTCTCTAAGCCATGTAATATCAAGAGAAGTTTTATCTCTTGCAACTATTTCATCATAGGTAAATTTTCTCCATCTTCCTTCTGTGTTTGTTTCGGAGTTGTAAGTTTCAACTCTTTTACTGCGGTTTGTTGGGTTGTAGCATTTTATAAAATCAGACAAATCTTTAAGTTTTAGAGGGTTTTTCTTCAGAGTGTGGTGGATATTGGTTCTGTAGTCATATATCCACACTTCTTTTGTCCACGGGTCTTTGCTTGCCGGTTTTGCATCAAAAAAGAGCACATTGGCTTTAACTCCCTGTGCATAAAATATTCCTGTCGGAAGTCGCAGAATTGTATGAAGATCAGTTTTATGAAGAAGAGCTTTTCTCACTTTTTCACCGGCACCACCCTCAAAAAGAACATTATCGGGAAGCACTACTGCCGCTTTTCCGGTCGTTTTAAGGAGAGTCATAATGTGCTGAAGAAAATTAAGCTGTTTATTACTTGTTGTGACAATAAAATCCTGTCTGTTGTAAACGAGATTTTCTTTTTCTTCTTCACCCTCTTCATTTGTAAAAGTTATACTGCTCTTTTTTCCGAAAGGGGGATTAGCAAGAACATAATCATAACTTACAGGAGCCGATGAAATAAGTGAATCCTGCGGTGAAATAAAACTGTCGGAATCAATATCGCCGATGTTATGCAGGAACATATTCATCAGACACAGTCTTCTAGTGTTGGAAACAATTTCATTTCCAAAAAAAGTATGCAGTTTCAAAAACTCCCGCTGTTCTTTATCGAGATGATAATTATCTGTATTAACTATGAAATTATATGCACCAAGAAAGAATCCTCCCGTACCGCAGGCAGGATCGGCAATAGTTTTCATCGGTTCAGGACGGACACATTCAACCATAGCCGCAATAAGGTCTCTCGGAGTAAAATACTGACCAGCCCCGCTTACGACATCTTCCGCATTCTTTTTAAGAAGACCCTCATAAATATCACCCTTATCCTTCACACCCATACCGACCCAATTTTCGGCATTAATCATTGCAATAAGTTTATACAGCTTTGCAGGATCAGTAATCTTGTTCTGACTCTTTGTGAAAATCTGACCGAGAGCTCCCTTCTGCTTACCAAGTTCACGCAAAATACGATTGTAGTGAGTATCCAGAGCATCACCACTCTTCCCCGTCAGACTCTCCCAGTTGTAGTCAGCAGGAATATCCATCTTACGATTGTGTGGCGGCCTTGAATATTCATCAGCCATCTTCAAAAATAAAAGATAAGTCAACTGCTCAAGATAATCACCGTAACCAACCCCATCATCCCGCAAAGTATTACAGAAACTCCAAACCTTCTGAACAATAGCACTCGTCATCATTTATCTGTTTCTCCGTTAAAATTTAACAACTTACCCTCAAAAGCCTGCTTTAAAATGCTCTGCCGCAAAGATTCCGCCCTTGCCAGCGAAAAAACAATATCCTCCTCCAGCTTATCACACACCGTAAGGCGCGATTCAAGCTCCTCAACTATTTTTATTTGTTCGGAGAGAGGTGGGATGGGGATTTGGATAGATTCTATCCTGTACAAAGATAGCTTGGGTTGAGTCGTTGTTTTCGTCTTTTCTTTTATCTG
>SLGQ01000052.1 GCA_007136595.1 Candidatus Sumerlaeota bacterium
GATTTTATAAAATTTTCAGCTTCCTCAAACTGGCGGTTTCTGATCATGCTTCTGATCTTTGAAATAAAAAAAAGATCGTGTCTTTTTTGAATGATCTCTTGATATATATCGCTTTCATGTCCGAGAGTTCTTAAAAAACTTTCTATCTGATCTCTGTTTTCGATATTAAAAGGTATTATTTCAATGATTTTTTCTCCGATATTTCTATTTTCCAACTGTCTGTATATTCTTGAAAGAAGAAAAGAAAGCCTTTTTCCGCTTAATTCGGCACTTTCTTTGTAAAAGATCAAAGCCTGTTTTTCAGATCCTATACGGAGCATATAAGTTCCTGCAACAAAGTGACTGTAATAGTATCTTGGAGATTTTTTGATCGCATCGGAGATAAACGATCCTGCAGTATAAATTTCTCCGGGGTTGGAGCTGTTAATTCTTCTTATGCTTTCTAAAAATGGAATGGAATAGTCGGCAGGGTAATAGTAAACCGCTTTTTCATATTCAAAATCACTTTTGTATCCGGCAAGTTTTCTTGAAGAGGGAAGTGTGGATGCAACAATGATACCTGATGCCATGATAAGAGAAAAAGCAAGAGCAAAAGACCGGTTTTTTCCTTTAAGAGCAAAAGGTTCAAGAAGAATTGCCATCACAATGACAACAGGAAAAAGAGTAGAGAAATTATGCAAATTGAAATCAAGAAGATTGTGAGAAACAACGAAAAATATCATTGCTATAAGGGAGTTCTTTTCTCCTGAAAAAGAAAAGTCGCTTTTCCGTTTAACAGTCATCCATATCAAAAGACCGAATATCAAAATTGCAAAAGGAAGTCCCATTTCAAGGATGAATTGAAGAGGTTCGTTTTCAAGTTGTGCAAACCTTGTTTCAGGATTTGACTGATAGTAAGTAAATACCCTTGAAAAACTGCCAAGTCCCGAACCTGTTAAAAGAAAATCCTTAAAATATGGAAAAGCAACTCTCACATCCAGTATTTTATTGAAATAGTCTTCACGGTAAAAATCAAACTCATGAGAAAGAAAAGTGTGTCCCGAATAAAAAATTGTTGCGAGAGAAAGGGCAATGAAAAAAGTGAGGAGTTTGTATTTTAAAAATTTGCCGGTAGAAAATTTGTTCATAAAAAAGAGAAGCAAGACTGCTGTTAAAAATGATGCGATCCCGGCTCTTGAAAGTGTGGAAACAAGAGTTATGAAATGGATGAAAAACAAAGAAGCGTAAAAGAAGCGGATCCTTGTGGAAGTTGTTCTGTAAATGAGAGCGAGTAGAAAAAAAGCAGATATCCCCAAAAACCCGGCAGCATGATTCGGGTTTATAATTACAAAATCAATGAGAAAACTGTGTTTGTATAGGTTTCCGTACAACCATGAATCAGCATTTATTATTCTTAAAAGGAACGCCAAAAGTATAGCCCATGAGCTGATGAATATCATGGTTTTGTAAATTATCGGCTTCCAATTGCTATTTCTGCTGTGAACCATTGAAGTTACGGCAGTTGAAAATAATAAAAGAACTGACACCCTCAAAATGGAATAAAAAGTGTCGGGAATGGACATTGTAAGAGGACCTGTTGACCTTTCCACGGTACTTCTGAAAAAAGCGGCTGATGGAGATATGAATGCCAGCAAGGTTTTATTGAGCGGGATTAGCTGAAAAAAAGAATATAACAATATAAAAAAAAGCGGTATTGATAGTGGTGACAGCTTCAAACTTTTTCGTGAAACAGCAATAAAGCAGAAATATGAAAAAAGGAGAAAAGCGGTAACAGTAATTATTGTAAAGTTAGTTTCAATGTGAGAATAAACTCCACCAAGCAGAAAAAGAGAAATAACGATAGGAACGGAAATAACTGCCCAGAAAAAAAGTTTTTTTAAATCTCTCATTCTTCTTTATAAAAAGTTGTAGTATACCTGAACAGTGAGTGTATGCTCGCTTGTTATGGTTTTAGTATCAGCTTTAGTGGGTGATTTTTCAAGAATAAATTCGTATTGAATTGCGGCAAACCTTGAAATCCACAAAAAAGCTGATGATTTAGATAAAAAACTGAAGTTTTTTGTGTTTTCAACAGGGATAAGTGCTTCAAACTCTTCTCTGATCTCCAAAAAACTCAGAGGGAAAATAGAGAAGTAAAGGTAAAACTCAGGTCCGTACTGATGGTTAAAGTAGTTCATCCTTGTGATTTCATTTGTTTCACTCAGTTTGGATATGTCGTAATTGAACTTATTGAAATCCTGCCTATGTCCCCATCCGGCTCTTGCCGTTATTTGAAAAATATTACCGTAATTAAAATCGGCATTAAGTCCTGCACCCTGCTGAAGAGTGGTGGCTGAAAATGATTTTGCGTATGTAAAGTTTGTTTCCGGATCAAGCTCTCTGATTGATCCGTCTTCTTCCTCCACTGTTGTCAAGTCATCCGGATCGCTTCCTGTTTTAAAATGTTTGTTGAACAGAGGTGCCCTTAACCTGAAAGAAACATAAGGTCCCACATAACGGTTGAATCTGTAAATGAAGGAAGATTCAAATCTCAGAAGGTCTTTTATAAACCTCAGTTTATCTTTATCGGGCTTTAGAAATTGTTCAGTAAGTTCCAGTCTGTTAATGAACAGATAATTTATGTCGTCATAAAGTACCGAAGCGTTAAGAGTGGAGCCCAGAGAAATATCGTTGGTGCTTCCGGTGCCTCCGCTGATATAGCCTGAATTTACAAGGGAAAAATTGGCAGATATCATTGCCTTGAATGACCATTTCCCTTTTTTTGCATAATCTTGAATGTCACTTATAACTTCACCGCCACCGACGATAAAGCGGGTTTTTTCATCAAAAACCATTTGAACGGTACTTAATTTGCCTCTTTGGGTCCTGACAGTTACAAAGTTCTGAAATGAGTTGGGAGCTTCACCTCTTCTTGTGATTCTGTAAAGATCGGGTTTTAATATCCAAACTTGTTCCTGCTCTCCTCTTATGATGTCTGCACCGGTTCCGGCTCCGATCTGGATCTTTGTCTGCTCGTTAACTATCTGGTAAGACTCCCTTAAACTGTTATTGCTCTGATCTATCGTGAGAACTATCAGAGCTGACCATGTCGGAAGAACTACTCTGGTTCTTTCTTCTTCTATCGTGACATCGAGCTTGATCCTCATATCTATGGGACCACTGCCTATATATATCTGGTAGTTTCCGGGGTTCAGTTGCACCCGTCTCCCTTTTTCGGCATCCCTGATATATTCCCCGTCCTGATATATCGTATAGGGCGGCTCCAGAATAGGGTCAACAATATAAGGAACGAACAATGCCCCTTTCCCCATGGCTGTCAAAGTGGGATCTTCGTTTATTTGTCGTAGGATATTTTTGTTAGTGACATCTCTTATGTCAACAGATTGACCGTTTATCAGTGTAAAGGAAAATAAAGAGATAAGGATAAATACAGCCTTAATCAATGTTCAACTTTTCATAGATTTTATTAAAGAATTTCTCTATTTCTTCTTCAAGCATTTCACCCATGGCACGGACTACATACACCTGTCTCTGATTGTGAACTTCTTTTCTTCTGTCAAAAGAGTGTGTTATAATAGTTCTGTCCGTCCTGTAATCTTTCAATTCGAAAATCATACTTACTCTTGCAAACCATATATCATCACTGTCAATTTCATCAAGAGCACGGATCCTTCCTGTCATTACATAGTCGGGTCTTCTGTCAAGCTGCATAATTACATCTGAAAAAAGTCCGGTTTCTTTTACATGTGCCGCAACAAGGTCAGTTATCATATCTGCCGGTCTGGAAGCCCAGAAATGGGTGTTATAGTAAAAAACTTCGTAAGGTGAAGTACGGAAAAGAAGGTTGTGTCTTCTGTATATCTTGTCCACATCAAATGTTCTGATCCTTACTGTTCCTGAAACCTGTCTTCCCAAAATCGGTTTAGGTTTATAATATATCTGGTAATAATGTCTGATCGGAGCTTTTGAGCCGAAAAGAGAACAGGAAGAAGCAATTCCTGCAAATGCTGCAATAAAAATGATAAGGAGTAAATATTTTTTCATTTTACCTCATCCGTTGATGGCGACCCGAAAAGAGCCGAAGGTGTTTCCATTATTATCCTTGTAAATTCATTGAAGTTCTGCATTCCTTCAGACATTTCGCTGAATGAATTGTCAATGTGTTCCCTGCTCCTTTCGAGAGTCAGGTTGATCGTGTCAACTGTTCTTTGAACTGACTCGACAAGTTCGAACATTGAATCTATTTTTTCTTTCACTTCAGCTTTGGCGTAATCTTCCCTTATGTCAGAGATCATTCCTTCAATAGTTGCAACTGTTTTTTGCAGTGAACCTTCAGGTGAAGTAAAATCCCGTACATTTTTTGTAATTGCAGACACATTGTTCATGTTAGAATTTACTTCTTTAAGCAGCACATCAACTCTTGAAACTATACTGGTAATGTTATCTTTGTTGCTCACAAGAAGTTCATCAACGGACTTTGCGATCCCGCTTACACTTTCCATAGTTTGTTCAACATCTTCTTTTTTTATTCCCGAAATTGCTTCATTGATGTTGTTAAGGATGGATTCAAGTTTTGCCGCAATTACAGAAGCTTTTCCTGTTATTTCGTCCCATTCGCTTCTTTGGGAAGGTATTTCTCCCCGGACAGGTATGTCAGGACCATCTCCTCCACCTTTGAGTTCGAGGAACTTTAAACCTGTAATCCCGATATTACCAAGCTGAGTAACGGTTCCCTCTTTTATGGGGACACCCGGTTTAAGACAGAAATCAAGTTGAACTATCGAAGTATCATCGCTGTCAATGGAGATGTTTCTTACATGACCGATGTTCATTCCCTGAAACTTAACTGTAGAGCCTTCAGTAAGCCCTGCGATTGAAATGTCCTGTAATCTTGTGTAGTAACAGTCTTCTCTTTTAAGCAGACGATTCCCGACAAGTACAACTACAAGAAGTAAAAATATGCTTATACCAAAAATGAAAAAAAATGCTACCCTTCTTTTCTGGGCTTTTGTTATCTGCATCGTACCCCAAAAATCAAATCGTGCGATTGTAATATCCAATAAACAATTTGTCAATAAATGATAAACGGAATCATATTTCTTTTGCTTGACATCGGGACATTAGCTATTAAAATAGCACCAAAATTGTTTATTTCAGGAGGTTGTGATGAGTTCTAATGGCAAAATAATTGAAACCGCTCTTACTTTTGATGATGTTCTTCTTGTTCCCCATTATTCTGAAATTTTACCTAACCAGGTTGATATTTCCGTTAAGCTGACAGAAAAAATTACCTTGAACACTCCTCTGATGAGTGCAGCTATGGATACTGTGACAGAAGTTGACACAGCAATTGCAATGGCGCGGCAAGGGGGAATGGGGGTTATTCACAAAAATATGTCGGTTGAAGAACAGGCTGGAATGGTAAAAATGGTTAAAAGGTCTGAAAGCGGTGTGATCACAAATCCTATCACAATTTCTCCGCATGCTCATATTTATGACGCTCTCGACCTTATGACATCAAATAGAATATCGGGTATTCCGGTAATTGAAGGGAGAAAACTTGTCGGTATCATAACAAACAGAGATCTCAGGTTTGAAACCGATCTTTCTAAAAAAGTTGGTGAACTGATGACGAAAAAACTTGTCACAGTTAAAGAAAATTTTCCTATGAGCGAAGCAAAGAAGCTTATGCATGAACATAGAATAGAAAAGCTCCTTGTTGTTGACGGCAATGGAGAACTGGTAGGATTGATAACTACCAGAGACATTGAAAATCAGGAAAAATTTCCCGATTCGGCAAAAGACAGCCTCGGCAGACTTATCGTGGGAGCTGCTGTCAGCCCTTCTGATAAAAACCTTGAGAGAGCCGATGCCCTTATAGAAGCAGGAGTTGATGCACTGGTTCTTGATTCTGCTCACGGTCACTCAAAAAATGTTGTAACGATGACAGGCATGCTGAAAAAGAAATATCCTGAAACAGCTTTGATATCGGGGAACATTGTTACTCCTGAAGCAGCGGAAGATCTATATAAAGCGGGTGCAGATGTTGTCAAAGTGGGGATAGGACCCGGTTCGATATGTACTACAAGGATAGTTGCCGGTGTAGGTTACCCTCAACTTTCTGCAATTTTAAATGTTGCTCCTGTAGCTGAAAAATGGGGCAGATCGCTTGTAGCTGATGGAGGAGTAAAATATTCAGGAGATATAGTGAAAGCGGTTGCAGCAGGGGCAAATGCGATAATGATGGGGGGAATGTTTGCCGGAACTGCGGAATCTCCCGGTGAACTTGTTCTGTTTCAGGGTCGGTCATACAAAATGTACCGGGGAATGGGATCTCTTGGTGCTATGAAAAAAGGGAGTAAAGACAGGTATTTTCAAGATAGTGTCGTTGATGAGAACAAATTCGTTCCTGAAGGAATTGAAGGCAGAGTTGCATATAAAGGTCCGTTGTCTGACACCATATATCAGCTTGTCGGAGGTTTGAAATCAGGTTACGGTTATCTTGGTGCTTCAAATACTGATGAGCTTAGAAAAAATGCAAGATTTGTAAAAATAACTAATGCCGGGTACCGTGAAAGTCATGTGCATGATGTAATAATTACAAAAGAAGCTCCGAACTACAGAATGGAACACTAATTGCTTTGTTTTTTAAGTCTTTGAAAAAACTCCTTAAATTCGTTTTTTCTGAAAGATGTTTTTAAAAATATTGACTTGATGAAGGTAATGACTATAATCACCCTGATTTTTGAATCATTGTTGTTTTTTTAGATCCAGGAGGATATTAGGATGCTTGATAGAAGCAAAAAGCAGGAAATTATTGGTAATTTCAAGACAAATGAAGGTGACACAGGTTCGCCGGAAGTTCAGGTTGCTATTTTGACAGCAAGGATAAATGAGCTTACAGATCATTTTAAAACACATAAAAAAGATAATCATTCCAGACTTGGACTTTTGAAAATGGTTGGCAGAAGACAGAAACTGCTTAAATATATCAAAGCTAAAAACTTTGATAATTACTCAACCCTTATCAAATCGCTCGGTCTCAGGAAATAGGGCGGCTAATTTCGATCTTTATGCTGAAAGCAACTTCTCTATCGATAATAACATATAACATTAATAACATTTAAAAATGCAGGAAAAAAATGAATCCAATTAAAGAAACCATTTTATTTGAAGGAAAAGAGCTCAGTCTCGAAACAGGCCGTTATGCAAGACAAGCTGACGGTGCTATCTGGTGTACTTACGGTGGTACGATAATTATGGCGACAGTGGTCGCATCAAAAGACGAAAATCCGCCTGACATGGGTTTTTTCCCTTTGAGTGTTGATTATATTGAGAAGTTTTATGCCGCAGGCAGATTTCCCGGAGGTTTTTTAAAAAGAGAATCTCAACCAAGCACTGCTGAAAAACTGACAGCGAGACTTATTGACAGACCGCTCAGACCAATGTTTGCTGACTGGTTTAAAAACGAAACTCAGGTTTTGATCAACATGTTCAGCTATGATTCTGAATGTGATCCTAAAGTTATGTCAATAACCTGTGCTTCTGCTGCTCTGATGATTTCCGATATCCCGTTTAACGGGCCTGTCGCAGGATGCAGAATTGTCAAAAAAGATGGCAATTACATTGTTAACCCTCCTGACAGTGATGAAGATCAGAAATATGAACTTGATATAGTTGTTGCAGGGAATAAAGATTCACTGGTTATGGTTGAAGGTGAAGCTATTGAAGCATCAGAAGAAGAAATGACACATGCTCTTGAGCTTGCTCATAGATCGATACAGCCTTTGCTTGAACTCCAGAATAAACTGGTTGAAAAGATAAATCCTGTGAAAAGAGAAGAAAAGGTTATCGAGGTTGATAAAGCGCTTAAAGAATTTGTCCGTAAAAATGCGATCAAAACCATTGAAAAAGCACTTTCAACGACAGATAAACTTGAAAGATATTCTCTTATTAAATCAGCAAAAGAAGAGGTTATAGAGAAAGTTTTAGAACAAGTTGAAAAAGGTTCCGACTTTCTTGATGCAGATAATGTTGAAAAAGTGGAAAAAAGGGCTAAAGGATTTTTCTCCGATCTCGTTAAAGATGAGATGCGTCAAATGATAGTGAAAACCGGAAAAAGGATCGACGGCAGAGATCTTACCTCGATCAGACCGATAACGATAGATTTGAATGTTCTTCCGAAAGTTCACGGATCCGCTATGTTTACAAGAGGGGAAACACAATCTTTAGGTACTGTTACTCTCGGTGTCGGTCACGATGAGCAGAGAGTTGACACAGTTACGGAAGAAGACAGCAAAACATTTATGCTCCATTATAATTTTCCATCATTCAGCGTCGGTGAAGTGGGTCGTCTTAAACCTCCCGGAAGAAGAGAACTTGGTCACGGAAACCTTGCGGAAAGAGCACTTAAGCCGATAATTCCTTCAGCGGAAGAGTTTCCTTACACAATAAGAGTTGTATCTGAAATTCTTGAATCTAACGGTTCATCTTCACAGGCAACAGTATGCTCAGGTTCTCTGGCTATGATGGCGGCAGGTGTTCCTTTTAAAAAGCATGTAGCCGGAATAGCAATGGGACTTATAAAAGAGAGCGATGATTTTTTCATTCTTTCTGATATTCTTGGAGATGAAGACCATCTTGGCGATATGGATTTCAAAGTTGCCGGAACAAAAGACGGTATTACATCAATACAGATGGATATTAAAATTGAAGGGCTTCCACGGGAAGTGATGGAAAGGGCAATGATCCAGGCAAAAGTTGGAAGGATGCACATTATAGGTGAAATGGAAAAAGCAATTACAGGACCAAGAGAAGAACTTAATCCCAATGCACCTAAACTGCACTGCATGAAAATAGATGTTGACAAAATAAGAGACCTTATCGGTACCGGTGGAAAAAACATCAGGTCCATTGTCGATCAGACAGGTGCCGATGTTGAAGTTGAGCAGGATGGAAGTGTGAAGATAGCGGCAAAAAATCAGGATATACTCGATGAAGCGATCGCAATGGTAAAATCTTTTACAGACAGTGTCGAATTAGGCAAAGTTTATGAAGGTGTTGTCACCAGAGTTGAAGATTACGGTGCTTTTGTCGAGATCATGAAAAATGCCACAGGGCTTCTCCATGTTTCAAAAATATCTGAAGAAAGGGTTGAAAATGTAACTGATGTTGTTAAACTTGGAGACAAGTTGAAAGTGATCGTTACAGAAATAGAGTTCGGCGGAAAATTCAAGCTCAGCATGAAACCATCTGATTTTGAAACAGACTGGGTAAAAGAGAAAGAGAATAGAAAAAGCAGTCCCAGAGGAAGAAATGACAGAGGTGACAGAAATGACAGAGGCTCGAGAGACAGGGACAACAACCGTCGCCGCTAAAGTAAAAATAAAATTTAAAACTGTTGAAGGTGTGGCTCTTCCGGAGTATTCTACACCCGGTTCATCGGGGATGGATGTAAGGTCTGTCATTGACTGTATAATTGAGCCCGGTTCATGGGTTGCCGTTTCAACAGGGCTGTATCCCGAAATTCCGGAAGGTTACGAAATACAGGTCAGAAGCAGAAGCGGACTTGCTTTTAAAAACGGTATATTTGTCCTTAATTCGCCCGGTACTGTTGATGCCGATTATCGGGGTGAAATAAAAGTGATTCTTGCAAATATGGGGAAATCTTCATTTCCGGTATCAAAAGGTGACCGTATAGCTCAACTGGTCCTCTCTCCTGTTGTTCAGGCGGAAATCAGCCGTACCGACGATATTTCTGAAACACAACGGGGAGCGGGCGGTTTTGGAAGTACCGGTAAAAAATAACGATACTTAAGAGGCAGTATGCTTTTTGTTTTTCTTGGAAATCCGGGGATCAAATACAGGATGAATCGCCATAATTCCGGTTTTTTATTTGCAGATTTTCTTGAAACAAAGATAAAAGGGATTAAATGGAACTCTAAATTCAAAGGTGAATGGGCTAAAGTTGATATCAATGGGAATCCCCACTATTTTTTAAAACCGCAGACATTTATGAATAAAAGCGGGGAAAGTGTTCTTGCAATGACAAGTTTTTTTAAGATACCGGTCAAAGAAATAGTTGTTGTCCATGATGATATTGAGACAGATTTTGAAAAGGTTGCAATTAAAAAAGGTGGCGGAACCGCCGGACACAATGGGCTTCGCTCAATATCAAAAGTGTTTGGAACAAATGACTATCTCAGGCTCAAAATTGGAACCGGAAGACCTTCAAAAGGTGATGTTTCTTCTTTTGTTCTGGGCAACTTCACTGATGATGAACAAATTGTACTTCCCCTGATCTTTGATAAAGCTTTTGATCTTTTAGCGGGTCTGGAACTCTAAAACAATTATAAGCTGAAAAAAAATCTTATTTTTTTTGATATATGCTACATAATAGTTTATAGGTTAACAGAAAATTAACCGTTTCTTAACAATTGTTCCGTTGGCATTTTTGGAGTAGTAAATGGATTGGCGATCAGTAATGTTTCAGGCGGCAGGTGGTCTCGGGCTTTTTCTCATGGGAATGAAGATCATGAGCGAAGGTATGCAGAAAGCAGCCGGAGACAGACTCAGGAAGATTCTTAAAATTCTCACAAGTAACCGCTTTATGGGAGTATTTGTCGGGTTTATCATTACAGCGATAATCCAGTCAAGCAGTGCAACTTCGGTTATGGCTATCGGCTTTGTCAATGCAACATTGATGACGGTAAAGCAGGCTATAAGCATTGAGCTTGGTGCCGCTGTCGGAACAACAGTTACAGGCTGGATAGTTACCCTCAATGTTTCTGCTTATGCAATGCCTATAATAGGTCTTGGTGTGTTGATCAGATTCTTTTCCAAAAACCGGACATGGCAGTATGTCGGAGAAGTTTTTTTCGGTTTCGGGATACTGTTCCTCGGTATGGAATCAATGAAAAACGGATTTGCTCCTTTGAGGACACATGAAGGGTTTCTTGATCTTTTCAGAAGTATTGACGGTCATACATTCGGCTCTGTGATACTTGGAGTTTTTGTAGGAACAATTACAACAGCTATGGTGCAGTCAAGCAGTGCAGTTGTTGGTATAACGATTGCTCTTGCAAGTCAGGGCTTGATAAATTTTGATGGAGCCCTTGCTATAGTTATGGGTTCTAATATCGGTACGACTATTACAGGTATAATTTCAAGTATCGGTGGTTCGGTAAACGCAAAAAGGGCTGCACTTGCTCAAACTATTTTTAAAACCATCGGTGTTGTTCTTATGCTTATTGTTTTTTACCCGTTCAGAGATATTGTTGATCTTGTAACTCCCGGAAGTCCGGCAAAAAACCTTACTGTTCACATTGCGATGGGGCATACGATATTCAATCTTGTAAACCTTGCAGTTTTTCTTCCTTCGATCTCAATTCTTGCAAACATCGTTACAAAGATATTTCCCGATAAAATGAAAGATGTTGATGATCTTCCTGAACATTTTATAAATATAGATTACAATATGATCGAAACATCCTCCATGGCAATAATGGAGTCAGAAAAAGAAATAACTGTGATGGGTGAATATGTAGTTGAAAGTCTCAGAAAATTAAGAGAAATGTCAGTTGATAAACCTGAGGATATTCACAAATTATGTGATACCATTGTGAAAAATGAAGACAGGATCGATAAATATCAGTTTTATATAACCCAGTTTCTTCTTGCAGTTTCATCGAGATCCTTGACAATTCAGGATGCTACGGCAGTGGGAAGCTATATCGGGCTGGCACACAATCTTGAAAAAATGGGTGATTATGTTGAAAACATATCCCTTATTATTGATAAATTGAACCGCAAGCAATTATCTCTGAGTAAATATGCTGTCGAAGTAATGAATAAAATACTGGATGAAAATATTGAGTATTTTATTGAATCCATGGAAATGTTCAGGGGAGGGATCAAAAACCCTTCTTACACTGAAAAAGCACTTTCAAGAAGTATCAGGCTGAAGAAGATGATAAAAGATGCAAAAATTGATCACTTTGAAAGGCTGCGGGATAAAGTTTGTGAAAACAAAGTTGCCATCCACTTCATAGATATTCTTAATAACTTTGATGCTATGGGGTCTGAAAATTTCAATATAGCTGAAGTGGTTGCAGGAAGAAAATACTAAATTACTGATTTAAGGTCTTTTATTCTGTCAATTCTTTCCCAGGAATAGCCATCTCTTCCGAAATGTCCGTAAGCGGCAGTTTTCTTGTAGATGGGTTTGAGAAGGTCAAGTTGTTCAATAATTGCTGCGGGCCTCATGTCAAAACATTTTCTGACACTTTTTTCTATGTCGGCTTCAGGGATCTCAGAAGTTCCAAAAGTATTCACATAAACAGAAACCGGCTGAGCAACCCCGATCGCATAAGCAAGTTGCACTTCACATTTTTCAGCAAGACCTGCTGCAACTATGTTCTTTGCAATGTATCTGGCAAAATAAGATGCACTTCTGTCAACTTTGGAAGGATCTTTACCTGAAAAAGCTCCTCCACCGTGACGACCCATTCCGCCGTAAGTATCAACAATGATCTTTCTTCCGGTAAGTCCTGCGTCTGCGACTGGACCACCGATTACAAACTTACCTGTGGGGTTGATGAAATATTCAGTTCCTTCGTGGATAAGATCAGCAGGAATGATGGGCTTTATAACTTTTTCGATTACTTCGGTTTTTATAGTTTCATAAGCGACATCTTCTTTGTGTTGAGTGCTGATAACTATTTTGTCGACTGCAACCGGTTTTCCTTCCTCATATCTGACTGAAACCTGAGATTTTCCATCGGGAAGAATAAAAGGCACTTCACCATTTTTTCTAACGGAAGCAAGTTTGTGAACAAGTTGATGTGCGAGATTTATCGGTGTCGGCATGTAATCTTCGTTTTCATTTGTTGCAAAACCGAACATAAGTCCCTGATCGCCGGCACCCTGTTCTTTGAAAAGTCCTTCTCCGGCATTAACTCCCTGAGCGATGTCTCCGGACTGTTTATCTATTGTTGAAAGAACTCCGCAAGTATGTCCATCAAAACCGCAAGTTTTTGTGTCCTGATAACCGATTTCAATTATAGTTTTCCTTACGGTATCAGGGATGTCCACATAAGTGTTCGTGGTTATTTCGCCACCTACTACGATCAGTCCTGTCGTAACAAAAGTTTCACAGGCAACTCTGGCATGTCTATCCTGTTCAAGAATAGCATCAAGAATAGCATCGGATACCTGATCGGCTACTTTATCAGGATGTCCCTCAGTTACTGATTCAGATGTAAAAAGGAATGGTCTGTTGTTCATATCTCCACCTCAACAAAAAAGCCCCCTCGGAGAAAGAGGGGGCAGGTTAAATATATATCCGGAATAGAAAAATATACTATCTCTTGGAGAACTGGAACCTGGCTCTTGCTCCTTTAAGTCCGTATTTCTTTCTTTCCTTCATTCTTTCATCTCTTCTTAGGAACCCTTCTTTTTTCAAAGCAGGTCTAAGCTCACTGTTGTAATTTACAAGAGCCCTTGATATCCCGTGACGAACTGCTTCAGCCTGAGCAGCAATTCCACCGCCTGCAACAGTGATGAGAAGGGAAAATTTACCCTTTAAACCTGTTACATTAAGAGGTTCTTCGATTTTACGGGTATTTGAGTCTGTATAAAAGTAATTTTTAGGCTCTCTTCCATTGACCGTTATTTCGCCTTTTCCCGGTCTGAGAAATACTCTCGCAACAGCCGTTTTTCTTTTACCTGTAGCGTACCATTGTTCCATCAGTTATACTCCTGGTATAAAAACAAATATTAAAGCTCTATCCTTTCAGGTTTCTGTGCCGTATGGGGATGCTCTGTGCCTGCATAAACCTTAAGTTTTGTGTAGATCTGGTTTGCCAGTTTGTTTTTCGGGAGCATTCCTCTGACAGCTTTTCTGATAAGTTGGTCAGGATGTTTTGCAACAAGTTTTTCTGCAGTTATCTCTTTCATACCGCTTTGGTACCCTGAGTATCTGTAGTATTTTTTGTCACTCCACTTTCTTCCTGACAAATGAATTTTTTCAGCATTGATAATGACAACATAGTCGCCGCAATCAACATTCGGGGTGTAATCCGCCTTGTTTTTTCCTCTGAGGATATCAGCAACTCTGGTTGCCAGTCTTCCGAGAGTCAATCCGTCAGCATCAATTTCAAACCATTTTGCTGTAACATCTTCTTTTCTTTTGTACCTTGTCAATTCCATGTGAGCTTCCTTTCCTAAAATGTTAAGTTAGCCAAAAAGCGATGAACATAATACGCACCGATGGTTCCTTGTCAAGGATTTTCTCGTTACAAACTTTGAACTGTGCTCTTGGTGTTTGTATTTATATTAATTTATAGGGGATTTTTTTCCCGGTTTCCCTTTTTTTATTTATTTTCAGGTTTGTTTTCAATATAATGATCCGTTAATTGATCGTTATGGTCATTTTGTAAAAGGGGGTGACTTTTGAAAAAAATTTTATTGGCACTGTTTGTTGTTGCATTGTTTTCCGGCACTATTATGGGGGAAGACAACTTTACGGTTCCGTCTGTGGAAAAAGAAAGGGCTTACGGGTTTAAAATGATGATGGGTGGTAGATATGACGATATGAGGATGTGTGTTGCTTCTCCTGATGGAACTAAGGGTGGTCCTGTAGGCGACATTAAATTTTTCATGCGGTTCGGATTTACTTTTGACTGGTATATGACAGTTACAATCCCTGTGTTCAGACCGATACTTTTCGGGGCAGCATTCCAGATGCTTCAATATGAATCGGATATTGCGATGGAATATAAAATACCTTTATCCGACAAAGTTGAGTTTTCAACAGGTCCCGGAATTGGAGCAAGTTATCATTACGGACCTGATTATAATTCCAAAAATTCGGGTGATGAACGGACAGAAAGTTTCTTTGCCCTTGGACCAATGGTTTCATACTACAACTCTTTTGATATAAAGTGGCCCAAAACTTATGCGACAAGGATAGGGGTGCAGCTTTTTCATGTTTCTCTTTTAAGAGTTGATGAGTTTTAGTACGGTAAGATTTTTGGGGGAGCACTTGAGTTGGGGATGTATTTTTAGGTAATTTAAAAAAAGTCTTGCATTTCGGTATTATTTTTTATTATATTAAGCGTCGTTTTTTTAA
>SLGQ01000214.1 GCA_007136595.1 Candidatus Sumerlaeota bacterium
AATGATAGAGTGGATAGCTGCTAACAGAAAGCATTATAAAAATAAAGGTCTCAATATTTCAGCAAGCTGTGAAGGGTTTCTCCCTTTTAAAAAAGATGTAACAGTCAGAGATTTCCCCTTTTTCTGCAGAGCAGGAATAAACATCGCAGGTATATTAAGCGACGGAACCATAACAGGATGCACCAACAATCACGAAGGTTTTGCTCAGGGAAACATCTTGAAAGATGATCTTGCGACAGTATGGGAAACTGAATTTAAAGATTTCAGAAAAAGAGAGTGGGTGAACCAAACCACTTGCAAATCGTGTAAATACCTGAAGAAATGTCAGGGCGGATCCATCCATCTATGGCAAAAAGGGAAAGATTCTCCGGAATTTTGTTATCTTGAGTGTTATAAATCAGATTCCTGATCAGCGGGTTTCTTCAAGTAGAACTTTGACTGCTTTTTCTATTTGAGGATCTTTTCCTGAAATTATTTCTTCGGGTGTCCATGGAACAAGGTAATCGGGTTCGAGCTGTTTGTTTTCGAGGTGTTCACCTTCAAGGTCTTTGATGCCTATCTGGGGAATTCCGAAATACATTGTCTCATCGAGCATGAAGGGCCACCAGACGGCTGTGGATGTTCCGGGCACCGGCATACCTACAATTTTACCAAGTTCCAGAGTTCTGTAGGCGTAGGGGAAAAGGTGGGCATCGCTGTAGTTTCCTTCATTTACCACAAGAATACTCTTTTTTGTCCACTGGTTGTTGGGATCTCCACCAAAATTTTTCACCCCGCGATGGGAGTAGCGGGTATATTCCCTTCCTCCGAAAAGAATGGAAAGTTCATTATGGAGCCAGCCTCCGCCATTAAACCTTGTATCAATGACAATACCTTCACGGTCATTATATCTGCCCAGGATATCATTATAAACTTCGCGGAAACTTGCCTGATTCATTCCTCTTATATGAACATAACCGAGCCTGTTGTTTGAAAGTTCGTCAACTCTTTTTCTATTCCTTTCAACCCACCTGTGATACAGGAGGTCGTATTCTGACCTGTAATTTACAGGTCTTACAACTTCATCCCATTTGTCAATGCCACTGGCAGATCTCAGAGAAAGCCTTACATTTCGTCCCACTTTGCGGTTTAGAAGGATATTCATATCTTTGCCGGCAGTCTTTATGCCGTCAATTTTTTCGATGATCGTACCCGGTTTTATTCTGCTGTCAGCTCTGTCAAGAGGACCGGTTTCCATCACTTCATCTACTACTATTCCTCTTTCTGAGTGGCTGTAGAATATCCCGAGTCTTCCTGTGTCATCTCCAAGTCTCTGTCTATGTATATAACCCGCTCCTGTATGACTTACATTGAGTTCTCCAAGCATTTCTGAAAGCATCTCTGTAAAATCATAGTTGTTGTTTATGTGAGGGATGAATTGAGCATATTCGTCATAATATTTTTTCCAGTCAACATCATGAAGTTCTTTTACATAAAATTTGTCGTTGACCGTTTTCCAGACAAACTCAAAAAGATGCTGCTTTTCATCAACAAAATCAACAGAAAATTCTGCCGCCGGGGTTACAGGCTGTCTTTTTCCATCATTGGCACCTATTTTTGAAAGCCTTTTATCGGCAAGAAGATAAAGAGAATTTCCTGTTTTATCAAGCATTAGCTGAAAATTGGGTCTATACCACCATGACTGATTTCTCGGACGGGGTATGGAAACAAGTATCCGATCTTTCTTTTCTCTTAAAGTTATTGCTATCACACGGTATTCAGCCGGTTCCATTGTAAGAATGAAAAGAGTTTCATCATCTTTGGAAAAAGTGTGGTCAAGAATATTTGCAGGGTTTAAAGAGAGTTTTACTGTTCTTAAATTGAGGCGTTCATTTTCAAATTTCACAGGCTCAACTTTAGGTTCTTCTTTTTTATCATTGTTGTCATTCGGCTTTTTTGCTTTATCTTCCTTTTCCCTTCTTTTTTTAAGCAGATCATGATCTTCTTTCGAGAGGTTGAATTCATCAAATCCGGCTTTGTTCATAAAAAGGGCATAAAGTTCGTTCTGCATAAGCCATGAAACCATCTGCCCGTTGTTGCTCCATTTCGGGTTGGATTCACTCATCCCGGTATTGGTAATGTTTGTTACTCCGCCTCTGCCGTCAGCATTCACAATTCCTATTTCTCCACTCCAGAGGTCACGGTCAAGAAAAACAACAGCTATTCTGGTGCTGTCAGGAGACCATTGATATTGTTGATCTCCGTCAACATAACTGATATTTCTTTCACCCTCAAGAACGGTGACATGAGTTTTTCTCTCAATGTCATAGACCACAAGCTCGGTTCTCTCCTTTAAGTATGCTATTTTTTTTCCGTCAGGGGAGTAAGAGGGCTGAAAAGTGTTGAAATCATTTTCAATTACAACTCTCTCCTTAAATTTTGTAGCAGCAAAGAAATAAAGTTCGTTGTCATCTTCAAGCTCAGTTTCGTAAATATTCCAGCTACCGTTCCTAAAAGAAGAATAAAGGATCTTCCTCCCGTCAGGATGAAAACTCACAGACCTTTCTTCTCCGGGAGTTTCCGTAATTCTTCTGGTTGTTCCTGTTTCAGGATTTACGGCATATATTTCTCCTCTTGATATGAAAACAGCTTCCATTCCGTCGGGACTTACATCAAATTCACTTACATCTGCGAGCATCATTCTCATTTCATTCCGGGCTCTTTCCGTGGGAGAAAAAATGTTAAGTTTTTCAGGTTCTTTTCCTTCATACATTGTATATATCTGTCCATGGTATGAAAAACAGAGTTTCCCTTCATTGCTTATTGAAAGGAATCTTACAGGGTGATCCTTAAAAAAAGTAAGCTGGGTTTTGTTGCCGGTTTCATCCATCTTCCATACATTGAACGATCCGCTTTTTTCACTCAGGTAATATATTGCAGATTCGTCAACACTTAAAACCGGGGAGCGGTCTTCTCCTTCAAATTCAGTGAGTTGCCTGAACTCTTTTGAATCAGACCTGTATTCCCATATATCTCTTGTAACTGAAGAAGTATGATGTTTTCTCCATTCGTTTTCATAACCTTTTTTATCATGATAAATAAATCTTGTGCCATCTTTGCTGATAAAAAGATCAAAAACAGGAACACCTATTTCTAAAAGAGCGTTTCCGCCTTCAACAGGAACTGAAAAAAGCTGAGGCATTCCTCTTGATGGGAAACCTGAACTTTCAATGTTGGGAAGTCTGGCGGATGAGAAATAAACTTTTTTGCCATCTCTTGAAAATGTCAGAGGAATATCGCTTGCCGAATGGCTGGTAAGTCTTTTTGCCTCTCCTCCGTTAAGGGAAATTACGAATATGTCCTGATTCCCGAACCTGTTGCTTAAAAAAGCGATCTTTGAACTGTCGGGGGACCATACAGGTCGTGACTCAAAGCTTTCCGATTTAGTCAAAGCTCTTGCAAATCCTCCTTCAACAGGAGAAATAAAAATGTTTCCCATGTATGCAAATGCTATTTCTTTTCCGTCAGGAGAAATTGAAGGATACCTGATCCAGTTCAACTTGTTATTTTCACCTTTAACGGTATTTAAAGATTTTTTCACTTCCGATGTTTTGATCCTCTGTTTTTTAACCACTTCCTCCGTCTCAGCACTATCCTTGTCAAGAACTGACCTCGGACATCCTGACAACAGCAAAGTCAATGCAACAACTGTAAAAATTGATCTTTTCATAGCAACGCCTCCAAACATTTAACAAAGCAGTTTTACAGATTTATTACAGAAAATCAAATAAGAGCTGGATAATTGTTCTTACAGGTGCAAATAAAAAATTGAATTGGTAAAAAATCTTTTTAATATCATATAAGCTGTTTTTTTTGATGGAGGGACTTATGGACGCAAATGAGATTATCAGGTTTATCAGTGAATCAAAGAAAAGGACACCTGCAAGGGCACTTTTCAAGGGAGATATCAAGTCTGTTGATTTTTCAGTTTTTGAAGAGTTTTATTCCGGTGAAGATTTTGTTGAAGTTTATGGCGAGTTTTTCGATATAAAGGATTTCGCAAAAAAGAATGGTTCAGTTGAACTTAAAAGGATCGAAACTGACAGAAGGAATTCTGCCGTACCTCTTGCTGATCTTCCTCAATTTAACGCAAGAATTGAACCGGGAGCAATGATAAGGGATATGGTTGAAATAGGGGACAAAGCTGTAATAATGATGGGAGCTGTCATAAATATCGGTGCAGTTATCGGCGAAGGGACAATGATCGATATGAACACTGTAATAGGCGGCAGGGCATTGATCGGTAAAAACTGCCATATCGGTGCAGGCACAGTGATAGCCGGAGTAGTTGAGCCCCCAAGTGCAACACCTGTAATAGTTGAAGATGGTGTTCTTATGGGTGCCAATGCAGTTGTTCTTGAAGGTGTCAGAGTTGGAGAAGGTTCCGTAGTCGCTGCCGGTGCAGTTGTCACTTCAGATGTTCCTCCGTTTTCTGTTGTAGCCGGAGTTCCTGCAAAAATAATCAAAAAAGTGGATGAAAAAACAAAATCTAAAACAGAACTTGTAGATGCTCTGAGAAATCTCTGATAAGAGCCTGAAATTTAAGCAGTAAAATTTATGGTCTGACAATTGCATAAATATATACCAGTTTATTGAGTCGGGAGCTTGCAAAATGAAAAAGATATTTGTCCTGTTGAGTCTGTTAACATTGAGCCATCTTTATGGTGCTGTTTTGGAAATTGATGTTCCGGAACCTGTTTTTGAGTGGTCGGGAAACGAAGTTGTCCCTGTTATTGAAGGTTATACCCTTGACGGGACAGGGGAAAAAATAGTCATACCTTATAAAACATTAAGGTTTCCTTCAAAAGTGGTAAAAATTGAAATACTGGAAAAAAAAGAAATAAAAACACCTGCTTCATTGAAAAAAGGTGCTCCTCTATACAGACTGTACGACATGGGGAAGGTGATGCCTGTTTCTACAAAAGATACATTTCTTCCCTCTGAAAGAAACTTCTATTTCCCGCGGAAACCTACCCTGAGAAGAGGGGTTAAAGAGTATCCTTTAAAATTTTATCCCGTGATACCTGTTGCCGACAATAAAATTGTTTACATAAAAAAGATAAGAGTTCACCTTGAAGAAGGTGATGCACAAATACTTTCTCCCACATTCGGCAGAGACTCAATGCTTATACTTACTTCTGAAGCCTTTGTTTCAAGATCAAAAGAGCTGTCAAACTTTATTGACACAAAGAGGTCACAGGGCTTCAAAATTGAAGTTGCAACAGAAAAAGATTACAAAGCTGAAGGATTGTCAGGGCTTGAAAGAGCTATGGCAATAAGGGAATGGCTTTTAACAGTTTACAAGGAATACTATTTTCTTTTAATAATTGCCGATCCATCGCCAAGAGGTACGGATGTCCCGATGATAGTTGCCAGACCCAACATAGGAGAGGTTGAAAAAAGATATGAAGAAACTGCAACTGATGTTTTTTACGGTGAATTGACAGAAGATATAGATAAAAACAGAAATGGAATCCCCGGTGAAAGAGCTGACAACATAACTCTTGCCTTTGAGCTTGTTGTCGGCAGGATACCGTTCTATAATGAAAGATATGAAGATGCAGACAAAATACTTGCAAGAACAGTCAGATACATAAAGAAAAAGCCCTCTGAGGCACAGTACAGAAGAGAAATACTGTTCCCGACAACGATAGCATATTATGCTCAACAGGATGGACAAATGTTCACCCCGAAAATGGATGGAGCCTATGTTGCAAGATATATTGAGGAAAGGATCATGGGTGATACCTTTTCTTCAAGGGTGCTGGTTGAAACGGAAGGTGCCGACCCTTCAGAATATTCTGATATTGAAGAAAGTATAAACTATGACTCTATGCTTGAAGCGTGGAATGATAATTATGGGATCATTTACTGGATGGGACATGGACTTCCGTCTGTAACGGTCAGAACCGTCTGGCTTGGAGACAGGAGTGGTTCAGGGTTTCCCAGTTCATGGGACATGAAAAGTGATGCATTCGTTACCTCAGATATGACTATGGATTTCGGTGATCATACTTCACCTTTTGTTTTTCAGGGGAGTTGCCTGAACGGAAAAGTTGAAAATGATAGAAATCTGGGTTTCTACACACTCCTTAATTCTGCTGTAGGGGTGATAACATCAACACAGGTTGCTTACGGTTCCATAAGAAAAGACTACGACCTTTCTTCTCAGGATCTGTTCGCTTACGGTGTGGCTTTTGTTGAAGCTCTTACCAAAAACCGTTTTCCTGCAATGGTTTTACAGCAAAAAAAAGAGAGTTGGTCAAACCACTCTGTGCTCCTTACAATGAAATATGGCGTAAATTATCTCGGGGACCCATCATTGCATTTAAACTCGGAGTTGTGTGAAAAAGACAGCGACTGTGATGACGGTTTGTTCTGTAATGGAAAAGAGAAGTGTGTCAATGGTTTTTGTGA
Organism: Candidatus Sumerlaeota bacterium; assembly: GCA_007136595.1. Lineage (GTDB taxonomy): Bacteria > UBP6 > UBA1177 > UBA1177 > UBA1177 > SLGQ01. Next base: position 6,457 of record SLGQ01000214.1, read on the forward strand.
AAGATCATTTGATGCTCTTCCCTGCGGTCAAGATACCGGAAATATTTGTACAGAAAGTGTTTGTGACGAAAAAACAGAGAGCTGCATAGTCCGTAACAGGATCGATGGAACATACTGCGGAGAGAAAAAAGACAATTGTTTTGAAGGGAAAAAGTGTTTTGAAGGTGAGTGTATTGACTGGGGGAAAACGGATTGTTCCCATCTTGACAGTGAATGCGGTGCCGGTTACTGCAGCCCCGATACCGGAAAGTGTGAAGTGGAAAATTTAAATGAAGGAAAAGAGTGTGACGACGACAATTTCTGCACAGAAGATTCCAGATGTGCCCAAGGTGAATGTAAAGGGTCGAACAAAGATCTGCCCGATCCTAAACCATGCACAAGAGTGGTTTGCGATAAATATCTCAAAGAATTTTCTTTTCTAATGGATAACAGTCAAAACTGGGAAAAATGTTTCCGGGAAAGCGGGGAAGAAGGATACTGCTACTATGGAGCCTGCAAAGTGACAGGTACTTCAGAAAAAAGTAGTTCTTCCGGATGTTCGGTGATAATTTTTTAATTACTTCAGGTTTTGAGCCCGTATAACTTCTTCAACGATTTTTTTCGTCATTTCAATTGGGTGATAATTGGGAAACAGCCCTGAAGCTTTTAACGCTTTGCATGTTGCAGCAACATTTTTATCAACGGAATACTGGGAGAAAAAATAAAAAGGTATATTGGATATCTCTTTTTTTCTTCTCATCGCTGAAAGCAGTTTTAAAGGGGAGATGGTCGATTCCGGCATGTCAAGGTCACATAAAATGAAATTAAGAGCGTTCTTTTTTTCCTTTATGATCTGAGCAGCTCTTTCAATTTTATCTGCTTTAAAAGTTTTTACATTGAGCCTGTTAAGTTTCTCGGCGATATCGTCTAGATCAAATCTTTTCCTGCTTATCAGGAGAGCTTCCAGCGGAGGAGATTTCATGGTTGAGGGCATTGAATCGATTTGTTGCACTTTTCTTAAAGATTCCAGCAACCTTTCAGAAAAGAACCTCAGCTCAGCCAGTTTTTTGAAAGCTGCCGGTGCCGGTATTTTTGATACACGGGTTATATAGTCAAAAGAGTCTGAAAGAAGAAGTATCTGTGATCCTGTGGGTATTTCATCAAGTCTCAGACCATGTGGCAAACCTCTTCCGTTATATGTTTCATACATGTTTTCAAGATAACTTAGAGTCAGCCTTGAAAGATCAACAGTGCTGAACAATTTTGCGGCAATACCGCTATACCTGACAAACCTTTCAGGATTAGTCTTCTCTGCAATATCAAGTGCAGTTACATGTGTTTTTTTGCCTATGTCGTGAAGATACGAAGCGAGAAGCAGATCGTGCAGTTCCACTTCAGAAAGGTTGAGGTTTTCACCGAGCTCCTGTGAAAGTGCGGCTACACGCTGAGTATGTCCGAAAAACAATTTGTCTCTCTGGCTGTCAAGCAGGTTGGAAAATATTCTCAGAAGTTCAACCATTTGTCCTTTTTGTTCTTTAGCCCAGCTTGGCATATTACTGATCATTGAAGCTGTAACGGAAGAGCTGTCGTTCATAGGGAGGATTTCTCCTTGATTAACTATCATGGAGAAAGTATCTCTGTAGTCATTTTCCATCTTTTCCTTTGATTCAGACTGAATTTCACTTATCACTCGTCCGATGTTGTTGTCCATTCCTTCGCCGATGACATTTTCGCTACCCGGAACCATGAGGTTAAGATCGACCCCTTTTTTTACAAGTCTGTCAAAAGCCTGCAAGTCTCCATGATACTGCTTGAAGATCAAAGCTTTTACAGCATTTGAAACGGCAACTACAGGAACAACGGTCTGAACTCCGGAAAGGATAATTTTTAACTCGTCAAAAAGGGCAAGATTTTGAGGTTCGTGGGTAATGAGAGTTAGCCTGAAACTATTAAAAGAATATTTCAAAGGAAATATGTTTTTTTCGAGAGCCAGTTTTTCAGGAATGATGTCAGAAGGTTTTTGAACTGACATTTTTTCCATTTTATCGGTGGAGATAAACTGGACATTAAATCTTTTGGACAGGTACTGAAGCAGATCAGCTTCAGTTATAAAGCCGAGATAAAGAAGTGTTTCGCCCAGATAACCTTTTTTATTTTTCTGAAATTCAATAGCCTCACTGATATTTTTCTCTGTTATCAACCCTCTTTCTAAAAAATATTCACCAACTTTAACAGCCATGAAAATCTCCGTTTCAAGTTTAAATAATTCATTTGTCGGATAAATAATATACAACTGTTTCCAATAAATCAAATTTAAAAAAGCGATTTAAAAAAGTGATAAAAAAAATTATTAAAAAAAAAGTTAAAAAAAAATTGATTTCAGTGTTGTTTTGTGGTAAAAGATGTCAATATGTGGTTAGGAGTGGCGACAAATGTCGACAGAAACACTTTTTCACGGCAGAAAGGATTACAGGTTGGACCCTAAAGGGAGAATACCTTTTCCTGCAATATGGTATGAGCCGTTAGGTTTGGGAAATACAAACAGAGTGGTGGTTGCAAAAGGATTCTCTTCCGATGAAAGATATCTGGAAGTTTTTTCCAATGAGAGTTGGAAAGAAAGGATGAAAATAGTCTATAAGTTTCCGGAAGGGCGTACCAGAAACAAATTTATAAGATGGTATGTTTCTTCTGCTGAAACAGTGGAGCTTGATAACCAGAACAGACTGCGACTCCCCAAAACACTTATAGAGTACAGCAGACTTGAAAAAGATGTTGTTCTGCTGGGAAGCATTGAAACACTTCAGATATGGGCGAAAGAGCTTCTTGATGAAGCAGGAGATGTTGACGACACTGACTTCGATATGGTTTTTGACTATATGAACAGTGTCAAAAAAATCACAGGAGAATAAAATGTCATTTGTTCATAAGCCGGTTCTCAGTTCTGAAGTAATTGAGCATTTGGCTGTGAACGATCCGGAAACTTATGTCGATCTTACCTCCGGTGGTGGGGGTCATGCAGAGCTTATATTAAATAAATATCCGGGAATAAAAGCAATTCTTATAGATAGGGACAGTGACGCAGTTGATCACCTGAAAGAAAAATTCAAAAATATGAAAAATGTTACGGCAGTCAAATCAGAAGCGGGTAATCTGGATAAAGTAATGTTTCTTCTAAAGATCAGAAGTGCCGATATAATCCTTGCCGATCTTGGAGTAAGCAGTCATCAGTTCGATACGGCTTCCAGAGGATTTTCAATGAAACAGGATGGTCCTATGGACATGAGAATGGATAACGGGTCAGGAGTTACGGCTCTTGAATATATAAGAAGTGTCACTGAAACAGAGTTGAAAAACATACTTAGCGAATACGCACAGGAAAGAGAATCGCTCAGGGTCGCAAAAGCACTCAAAAATGCTGTGGAAAACGGTGCCATGACAACGATAGAATTTGCTGATGCCATAAAAAAAGCAAAAAAATTTGTTCCCAAAGGAATAGACGCTGCAACACAGGTTTTCATGGCTCTGAGGATGGCAGTCAATGATGAGGTGGGTGAACTTGAAAAACTTTTAAAAAAGTCTTTTTCATGTTTGTCGGAAAGAGGAAAAATGGGCATTATAACTTTTCATTCCACGGAAGACCGTATTGTGAAAAGATTTTTCAGGGAACGGAAAGAAGGACTTCCTTATTATATTGAAAGCAAAACAGTTACAAGTTCCGATGTAAAAGTTTATAAGCCCTTTGTTCCGACAGAAGAAGAAGTGAAAATAAACCATAGAGCAAGAAGTGCAAAATTAAGGATACTGGAAAAGAACGGCAATAAATGATAAGAGAGGTGAATTATGACTGAATTTGTCCATTTAAATGAAGAAAACCGGGAAAAAGGGTTTAAAAATGTTTTCGTTGTCAGGAAAATGAGAACAAAAATGATGCTTTTTGACCACAAAATGTTACTATTCATCTTGACAGTTCTTATTCTTGGAACAATGCTGATCTTTGATTCATACCTTAAAGCCTATAAAAGCAATCAGCTTTTTGAGATAGGGCGGCAGGTTGACAGTAAAAGAGAGCTTAATTTCAAGAAAAACGAGATCGACAACTCTTACTTGAGAATGATTTCGTCAAGAGAGTTGATGAAGAAAGCCGGAGAGCTTGAGCTTAAAGTTGCTACCACGGAAAGAGTGATCGATCTTCGGTAGAGTTATGAAACGGAGCAATGGTAAATGTCAAGAGAGAACAAATTATTTCTTTTCATCTCTATAATAATTTTTGCTTTGTTCATCGGTGCCATATTCCGTGCATACCAGATACAGATACTCAGACACGAAGCCTTGGATAAATATTCAAAACAGTATGATGAAGTCGTTCGAACAATAAAAAGCAGAAGAGGATCCATTTTTGACAGAAATGGAGACTTTCTTGCAGTCAGCGAGCCGAAAGTTGATATTGCTGTTGATTCTGCGGGCATAAAAGAAAAAAACGGCATGGCTCTTGTAATTGGAGAAGTTTTAAAAGAAGATCCTAAAAGAATACTTAAGATACTTCAAAGAAAAGGACATTTTTATTATCTTAAAAGAAATGCTGACTATCAGACAGTAAAAAACCTGAAAGAGCAACCTTCAATATTGCGGGAAAAACTCAGAGAGCTTAATAAGTTGGAAAATGTAAATCCTGCTGAAATAAAAATGTTGACTCAAATGATAGCAGATTTCAGATTTGTTATATATCAGGATGGTTACAGAAGGGTTTATCCTCAGGGCAAAATGCTTTCCAATGTTTTAGGTTTTGTTCAGAGAAACGAAGATATCGGGCTTGAAGGAATAGAGATGAGCTATGATAGGTATCTTGTCGGAAAAGAAAGAAAAATAAGACGATTAAGAGTTCCGGGAAGCGGTCAGGTAGCTATCGAAGTTGAAAAAGAAGTAAGCACTTCTCCGGGAGCAAATCTTTTTTTGACGGTGGATAGCCGGATACAGTACATCGCAGAAGAAGAACTTTATAAAATGATGGAACAAACTCAAGCCGAGTGGGGAGGAGTGGTTATTATGGACCCCGCTTCAGGAAAGATACTTGCAATGGCGAATTACCCCACTTATGACCCTGAAAGATATGGTGAATACACTTTCAGAGAGCGGAGAAACTATGCAGTTGCAAACTTGTTTGAACCCGGTTCGACATTCAAGGTGTTCTCACTGATCGCTGTTATGAATGAAAACCTTGTTAAGCCGGGAGAGTTGATCTATGGAGAAAACGGAAGGTTCATGTTCGGAAGAAGATGGGTAAGGGATACTCACCCCCACCAGTATATGACTTTGCGGGACATAATCATTAATTCTAGTAATATCGGAACCATAAAACTTGCTGACAGACTTTCCAGCGAAGATCTTTATAACTATCTTATTTCCTTTGGTTTCGGCGAGAGATCAAGGATCAATCTGCCCGGAGAATCATTTTCCGAGTTAAGGCACTATAAAAGATGGTATCCTATTGATAAAGCGAACATATCTTTCGGACAGGGTGTCGCAACTAACATGGTTCAAAATGTAAGGGCTTACGCATCCATATATAACGGCGGGGTTTTGTGGCAGCCTACAATTGTTGACAGAATAGAGGATCCGGCAACGGGAAAGATCATTTTTCAGACAGTTCCCGAACCGAAAAGGATATCTTTTAACTACAACTCAGACAAATCAATGGTCAAAATGCTTGAGGGTGTTGTGGATGACGGGACGGCAAGAAGAGCTGCTATCCCGGGTATCAGAGTGGGGGGGAAAACGGGAACTTCTCAGAAATTTGACTTTGAAAAAGGTGTCTATTCTTTTACCAAAGTTGTCTGTTCTTTTATTGGTGCTGTTCCAAGCAATGATCCTGCAATGGTGATGATGGTTGTGATCGATGAACCGAAAGGAAGATACTATGGCGGAACAGCGGCGGCACCTGTTTTTAGAAACATTGCTGTCCGTGCACTTCCTCTTCTTGGAATAATGGTCGAAGGCGGTGAAGTTTCAAGTGAAGCCTTTGAGTTTTCTGAAAAGATAACCAAAGACATGACCTCCGGTCTTTTAAAAGAAAAAGAAGAAGGGAAAGAGGTTACACCTTTGAGTTTTGTTGAAGTTCCCGACTTTAGAGATATTGATGCAACAAGAGCTGTGCAGACTGGTAACAGATCAGGACTGAACCTTGTTGTTTCAGGGTCTCCTGCCGGAGTTGTTACCGGTCAATATCCGGAAAAAGGTGAAATTGTTCCTTTCGGTACAGTTATTGTAATTGAAACCGGAGAGGATAAAGATGAAGATAACTGAGTTTTTAAAGCTTATATCTCCTTACATAAATTTATGCGGCAATATAATGGATGAAAGCAGAGTTGTGAAAAAACTTTCAGTTGATTCAAGAGAAGTTGACGACAAAACGGTTTTTTTCTGTTTAAAAGGGGAAAAAGCTGATGGGCACTCTTATATTGACAGATCAATAAAAAAAGGGGTGGCAGTCATTGTAGGAGAAAAAGACCTGAAAATAGATAATTATATTAAAGTTGGCTCAACAAGAAAAACACTGGAAGCTATTTCATCTTCTTTTTACGGCGATCCGCAGAACTTTCTCAAAATGATAGGGATTACCGGGACAAACGGTAAAACGACCGTTTCCTACATGATAGAAAACGGTTTAAAAGAAATAACACCGACTGCTGTGATAGGTACTCTGGGTTATAAAATAGAGGATAAAACAGTATATGTTCCCAATACGACACCTTTTATATGGAAATGGTATGAGTTGCTTTCAGAGATACGGGAACATAATGTAAAAACAGTGGTTGCAGAAATAAGCAGTCACGGGTTGGATCAGGACAGGATCAAAGGAACTTTATTTGATGTTGCTGTTTTTACTAATCTTTCCAGAGATCATCTTGATTACCATAAAGATGAGGAAAGTTACTATCAAGCCAAAAAAAAATTGTTTACCTGTTATTTGAAAAAAGAGGGGAGAGCAGTCATCAATATTGACACCCCTTACGGATCAAGGCTTTTTAATGAGCTTCCCTGTGAAATGGATAAAAAAAGCGTCTCTCTTAAAGATAAGAACAGTGCCCTTTATGTTGAAATAATAAGTGAATCGCCGACAGGTACTTTTGTTAACTTTAACTATAAGGGTGAAGCTGCAAAAGGGCATGTGTCAATGATAGGACGGTTTAATGTCTATAATGCCGCGTGTGCAGTAATGGCTGTTGAAAAGTTTGCCGGATTTAAAAAAGCTGTTGAAAATGTATGTGTAAAAACAGTTGTTTCAGGAAGAATGGAAATGGTTGGGGGAAAACCTGTTTTCATTGATTATGCTCATACACCCGATGCTCTTTGTAATATCCTTTCATCTGTTAAAAAAAGTGCGGAAAAAGGAAGGATCATCGTTGTTTTCGGTGCAGGAGGTGACCGAGACAAAGGAAAACGGAAAGAGATGGGCAAGATCGTTTCTGAAATGGCGGATATTGCCATTGTCACCGATGATAACCCGAGAACTGAAAATCCGCAGGATATAGTGAAAGAGATAGTTGACGGCTTTTTGAAGAACGAATGTCAAAAAGTGGTAATTCATGACAGAAGAAAAGCAATACGGCACGCTGTTAAACTTATGAAGGAAGACGACATTGTCATAATAGCAGGAAAGGGGGCGGAGGATTACCAGATAGTGGGTACTGAAAAACAGAGGTTTTCCGATAAAGAAGAAGTTGAAATAATTCTGAGGGAGCTGAAAGATGTTTGATATAAAGATGGTTGAAAAAGTTTTATCCGGTATGGGGATCAAAAAAAAGTTTTTGCCGGTAATAATATCTAAAGCTGTCATAGATTCAAGAACTGCCGTCAAGAACTCGATTTTTTTTGCTTTTAAAGGTGAAAATGCCGATGGTCATGATTTCATACCTCAACTTCTTCAAAAAGGGGTTGTCTGTGTAGGAGAAACCGGTGACCATCAATCCGAAAACTTTATAAAAGTTAAAAGTGTTCTTGATTTTCTGCATAAGTTAGCAAAGGAAAGAAGAGAAAACTTTAAAGGAAAAGTAATAGCACTCACCGGATCGAGCGGAAAAACATCTACAAGAGAGATCCTTTCAACCATGCTTTCTCTTTCAGGAAGCACAGTTTACGCTTCACATTCGAATTATAACAACCACATAGGCTTGCCGCTTGTCATTTTAAATCTCCCTTTAAATATAGATCATATGGTGCTTGAAATGGGAATGAACCACAGCGGAGAAATAAGGTGTCTGGCAGAAATAGCTCGCCCTGACTATGCTTTTATAACAAATATTGGAAATGCCCATATCGGGAATTTTGAATCTCAGAAAGATCTTGCAAATGCCAAACTGGAGTTATTTGAATACAGCTCCGCTGAAATAATTGCCAATGAAGATGACCCCTATATAAAAGATTGGATAAATGCCAATAAAGATAAAAGGGATATAAAAACATACCGGCTGAAGGATTTTTCACAGTTTTATTCCGATTTTGAAAATGAACCGGAATATATGATCGATAACCTTTTGACTGCCGCTGA
>SLGQ01000338.1 GCA_007136595.1 Candidatus Sumerlaeota bacterium
TAACCAAAGTTGATGGCACCAATCACTTCACCTTCAGAAAATATCGGAACCGCATAAAGATGAATCCCCCCGCTACATTCAATGTCAACCGGTTTTCCCGATTCGATGGCTTTTTTGGAACAATCTGTCCAGCACGACTCATGACAGAGCCATTTGCCGGAAATAAGTGCTTCTTCATTATCATCGGTCTGACAAAGCGCCCTTGATGCACTATCCATCATACGACACCACCCTGAACAAAATATCCCGTAGGCGTAGTCACCATTCTTTTCATATATGGCAGATGATGTTTCCAGAAGGTTAAGATATTCCGATGCGATATCTCTTAAAGTATCTTTACTGATGGAGCTCGAAATAAGACCACCCCTGTTCAGTGAAGTGATATCACCGTAGCCCTGGTTCTCATAATTATTGATCTGTGAGGCAGATGAAAAATTTGAAGGCTTACGGGACACCATCCATTCAATTCTCTTTAACTCTTCTTCAGCTTGCTTTCGTTCAGTGATGTCCCGCGTATTGAAGAGAATTTCTTCGGGTTTGCCGGTTTCACCGTTAATTAAGGTTCCAAAGGTTTCAAACCACAAATATGAACCATCATAACAGCGATATCTATAAATTGCTTCTGACTTGGGTTTGGAGTTTATCACAAAGTCGGCAAACTTTGCCTTAACATCCTCAAGATCATCAGGATGGACAAAATCCAACACATTTTTTCCAATTAGTGATTCAATGTCATAGCCTAATATATTGTGTGATTTTCCGATAAATTTGTAGTTTCCTGCCATATCAGTTAAGCCAACCATATCAAGCATGTTGTCAGAAATGCCCTGCAAACGATTTTTTACTTTTTGTACTGCAATCTCAGAGTTCTTCTGCTCAGTGATGTCTCCGATAAATCCTTCAAGGAAAGCTACTTCTCCGTTTTCAGAAAAAACTGCGCTGCCTTGCTCTAAAACCCACTTGATCTTTCCATCTTTTGTTTTAATTTTATATTCCAGTGAAATGTCTGTTCTGTTTAAAACCGCATCTTGCCATTTTTTTCTCACTTTATCTTTGAATTCAGGCAGAATAATTTCTTCATAACCTACAAATTTGTTGTTGATCAATTCATCGGATGTGTAACCTGTAAGTTCAAAACATTTATCGCTTACAAATTTCATTGTCCATGACTGATCGTTCAGACATCTGTAAACCATTCCCGGGAGGTTGTTCAGATCGAAACCTGAACAAGTTTGCATTTCTCTTTTTTCCATTATTTCTCTCCCATTATCTTTTCCAGTTTCTCCCGTAACTGGCTCATGGAAAAAGGTTTTTTCAGAAAATTCATATCTTCATCAATAATACTTTCGTGAGCTATAACTTCGGCAGTATATCCTGACATAAAAAGGCATTTTATTAGAGGATGTTGCGAGATTATTTTTACTGCCAACTCTCTTCCATTCATTTCAGGCATAACAACATCGGTCATCAGCAGATCTATACTCCCTTTGTGTTCCAGGGATTTTTTAAGTGCCTGTTGAGGAGAACCTGAAGAAATGACTTTATAACCGAAACTTTCAAGCATATCTTTTGCCATATCAAGTATTGCCGGTTCATCTTCTACAAGAAGTATTGTAAAATCGCCTGTTTGTTCCTTTTTGAAAGTTTGCTTTTCTTTGACTGCTATTTCATTTGTTCCATCTTTTTTAGGAAAATATATATCAAAACAGGTGCCTGCCCCCGGAGTGCTGTTGCAATATATATATCCTTGGTTTTGCTTAACAATACCAAAAACTGTGGCAAGACCGAGCCCTGTCCCCTTTCCTAACTCTTTCGTTGTAAAAAAAGGCTCGAAAATTTGAGTTGCAGTATCGGCATCCATACCCTGACCATCATCCTGAACACTCACTTTAACATAATCCCCCGGAACAAGTCCCGGAAGATTCAGGTCAGGTTCATTGACAGTACAGTTTTTTGTTTTTATTGTTATTGTGCCGTGTTCCGATATCGCATCTTTAGAGTTGACACACAGGTTGGTAATGACTTGATCAACTTGAGCAGGATCTATCATAATATTGCTGATATCTTTCCCCGGATTCCAGTTAAGCTCTATGTTTTCTCCGATCAGTCTTCTCAACATAACTGTCATATTGCCAATCGCCTCATTTATATTAATGATTTTAGGTGATATAACCTGCTTTCTTGCAAATGCGAGAAGTTGTGCTGTCAGCAATGCCGATCTTTCTGCCGCTTCTCTTATCTCTTCAAGATCTGAATGCAAACTTGAGTCGGCATCTGATTTCATAAGTGCAAGCTCCACCCTTCCTGAAATCACTGAAAGCATATTGTTGAAATCGTGTGCTATTCCGCCTGCAAGTCGCCCAATTGACTCCATTTTCTGAGCTTGAGCCAATTGTTTCTGCAACTTTTCTTTTTCTGCTTCAGCCAACTTCCGTTCAGTAATATCTGTTGAAACTCCACAAAGAGCTACAGTGTCTCCTCTTTCATCTAAAACAACCCTGGTGCGGCAATCCATTACTATTTCTCTGCCATCGGCGGAATAATTTATAACTTCCCCTCTCCATGAACCGTTCTTTTTTGTCTCTTCAATGATTTCCTGCTGGGTTGCACCTTTTTCAGGATTTTCTCCGTAAGACGAAACGGGTCTGCCTATCATTTCTTCTTTGGGAATTTTCAATATTTTTGTTTCAGCTTCATTGACATAAGTAATGTTCCCTTCAAGATCTGTTACAGTAACAAGATCTGTAATCTGATCAAGCACAAGTGATTTTAACTGCAACTCATCTTCCACCATCTTTCTTTCCATTACATTTACAAGTATTCTCGACATTGCAAGAAGAAGTTCAATATCCTCCTTTTCCCACACTCTGTGTTCGTGACAGTCATCAAAACCAATGAATCCGTAATATTCTCCATTGACAAACAACGGAACAACCAGAAGAGACAAAATCCCCTGAGGTCGCAGTGTTTCCTTTGCTGTTTCATCGGGAATATCTTCAATATCATTAAAACATATAACATCACCTTTCATCAAGGTGTCTGACCACCATTTAAAATCGGCGGCAGGAAGCCCCTGAAGCTCTTCAATGTGAGGATATATTCCCGGAGAACACCACTCAAAAGTGTTATCCATGACATCGTTTTCTTTATCATGCTCAAAAATATAAGCGCGGCTCACATTAAAAGTTTCACCTATTTCTGTCAAAGCTCTGTCAAGAAAATCATCAAGATCATAAACAGTTACAGCCATCACAGAAATATTTGAAAGGAGATTTTCATAACTGAGCCGTTTCATAAGAGCATTTTGAGCAATTTTCTGTTCTGTGATCTCTGAAGACATTGCACATATACCGGTAATTCTGCCCGACTCATCTTTAAAAGGAATTATGGCAGTATCAAAATATCTGAGACTGTTACCCGATTGAACAATCTCTTCAAAATTCATTAGTTTGCCTGTTTTTATCACTTCAGCTTCGTTATTTTGAAACTGCTCTCCAACAGGTTTTGAAAAAACATCGACAGCTTTATTCCCGATTGCCGCTTCTTTGCTGATTCCTGTTGCATCCTCCCATCTTGGATTGACAAAAAGATACCGCCCCTCTATATCCTTTACATAAACTATAGCAGCACTATTTTCAATGATTACATCACAATATGAGTTAATATTGTCCATCTCACTACTTTGACTGCCAATGCTTTTCTTTTCGGTCATAACTCACCCCGGAAACAATTAAGGACTATATTTTACTGGATTTTACATAAGAAGTCAAAATAAGATATGTTTCAACCTGAGATTTTTTTTGATTAAATTCTCTGTTGTGGTAATCTCCCCTGTTTGTTTTGTTAACACTTGTTGGTTGAAATTAATATGGCACAATTGAATAAAAAGCAACTAAGAGAATTTACTGCACTTTTCATTTTCTCGCTTTCTTTGCTCGCCTTACAGGCATCATTTACAAAATTTTTCAGTGTAGTGCTCTGGTACCATTTCGGATATATGATAATCAGCATTGCGATGCTCGGTTTCAGTGTTTCGGGCGTTTTTCTTTTTCACCTCTTATCTCA
>SLGQ01000046.1 GCA_007136595.1 Candidatus Sumerlaeota bacterium
AGTTTCTTTAAAGGGTCAGGATTTATATAACCGTTTGTAACAAGTACTGTTTTAAGTCCTTTTTCTTTTGCAAGTTTTGCAGTATCAAGAACCATTTCATAAAATATAAGCGGCTCGTTATAGGTAAAAGAAACTGAATCTGATCCCGAATCTATTGTGTGCTGAACAACTTCCTGTGGTGACATTGGCTGAAAAGGGATATCTTCTGGAGAACTTTGAGAAATTGTCCAGTTTTGGCAGAAAATACAACTTAAATTGCACCCGGCACAACCTATTGAAAAAGTTCCTGTTCCTGTCAGAAAATGAAAGAGAGGTTTTTTCTCTACCGGATCGACATTTACGGCGACCGGTTTTCCGTAGTTAAGTGTGTAAAGTATCCCCCCAATGTTTCTTCTTGCTTTGCAAATACCTGTCTGTCCATTATTGAGCATACATCCGTGAGGACATAAACTGCACTTTACACGACCTCCATCAAGTTTTTCATAATACCTTGCTTCTGTCATATTTTCAACAAGTTGCATTGCATCCTCCTTCATGGTACCGTTTTCTTTTGTTTTCATGGAAACACCCATCGCCACAACAGCAACAAGTATTACAAATGCGGCGATTTCATGTTTGAACATTCACACCTCTCAAAATCGCTTTCCATGTTATGGTAACATATTATAAATTTTATTCAACTGAATAATGGACTCTACCTGAAAACACTGCCCCCAATGAATTCACGCAGAATTGAGTTCGGTGGAATTGCTGTTTCATCCATATTTTCAAAAAATGAAAGAAATTTAAGAAGTCTTTTAACTTCTCTGTGTTCAGGGGCATCTTTCGAGATCTCAAGCAGTAAAGGTTCCGCATGTTTTTTAAGAACACTGAACTCATAAATGAGACTGGAGTTAAACATAATGTCCGCCTGTTCCTGATAAGGAAAAATATTTCTTTCCTCCCCTTTTCTTACAGCAGTCCATCTTTTAAGTGTATCAACCGCACTGTAGCCTCTGTATCTGCTATCTCTCACCATTCTCCGCAGAAGTCTGCCGTCTGTTGTAGGGATTCTGTTGTGATTATCTATATTTAATGCAGTAAGGGCACTTACATATATACGGTATATTTTCTGGTTTGGAACACTCTGATAAAGGTCGGGATTTAAGCAGTGGATACCTTCAACGATAAGGACACCGTTTTCCGGAAGAACAAGCTGTTTTCCACTTTTTGTGCTTTTCCCTGTCTTAAAATCGTAGTGGGGGAGTTCAACTTCATGACCTTTCATAAGATCTTCAAGATTTTCATTAAAAAGCTTTACATTTATTGCAGAAATTGACTCGTAATCATAATCTCCGTTTTTGTCTCTGGGAGTTCTTTCTCTGTCAACAAAATAATCATCAAGAGATATCAGAAAAGGTTTAAGCCCGTTCACTTTCAGTTGCACTGCAAGTCTGTGGGCAGTTGTAGTTTTTCCGCTTGAACTTGGTCCCGCTATCGAAATAACTTTTATAACTTTGTTCCTGCGATATATTTCATCAGCAATTTTAGACAGTTTCTTTTCATGCAAAGATTCACTTATTAAAACGAGATCTCTGCTTTTTCCCTCTCTTATAAGATCGTTCAGTTTAGCACATGTATCCATTTCAAGAATATCAAGCCACTGGGAATTTTCTTTGATGATACTGAAATATTTAGGTGAATCCTGAAAGGATGGAAGAGTTTGGGGACACGATCTTTCAGGAGGAACAAGGATCAACCCTTTGTTGTAGTAATTGAGGCTGAAATCTCCCAGATATCCTGTTGAAGGAACCAGATATCCAAAGAAATATCCGACAGTTGAGTCAAGACTATAGACACTGGTGCTTTTATCTTTTCTTATCTTGAAAAGACTTACTTTGTCCATCAATCCGTTTTTTCTGAACTCTTCAATAGCCGCCCAGGTAGGAACCCTTTTTCTGACAAAAGGAAGGTCTGAGTCTATCAGTTCTTTCATTCGGTTTACTATTCTGTCAACTTCCGATTGCTCGATCCACTCAAGCCCCTCAAACCAGCAGTAGTATCCGTTACCTATACTGTATTCAATGTGGAGGATCGCATGGGGGAAAACCTCCGAAGAAGCCTTGATAAGAACAAAAAAGAGGCTTCTGAGATAAAAAAGATAGCCATCCTTATCCTTTAAAGTAATAAATTCAACAGTTCCGTCAGCATCAAATTCCTTTCGCAACTCACAAAGTTCATTGTTAAAAACTGCCCCCACAATTGTACAGTCAAAATTTTCCTGATACTTTTTTGAAAGATCAAGAAAAGTTGAACTTGTTTGAACAGACTCTTTTACAATTTTTCCGTCAGGAAGAAGAACATTGATATTCAGGCTCATTTTTACCTCTTTTTTATTGCAAACTTGTTGTGAAAAAGATTCCAAGAAGATCTTCGGACATTGATATTGGACCGCTTGCTTTGGAAGCAACGACAACCCACTGATAGTAACCTCTAAGTGCCGGACCATCATATTCCACACTATATTCATCAACTGCTGATGAGCTTACACTTTTTTCCCACTGGACAATACCTTGAGAATTATATACAGTTATGTCGTATGTTTGAGCACTGGGGTACTTTTTCCAGACAAAAGTGGGCGTTCCTGAAACAAGTTCCGGTTCAGTTGCACCGGGAGAAACAATTTCAACTGCACTGGTTACTTTAAAATTACCGACAGTTACATTATAGTTGTCACCCTCGCCCGGAAACTTTACTTTTACAAGCTGAGTACCCGCAATATTTGGATCAGGATCGCGAACCAGTCCATCATTTTCAAAAGCTGCAAGAATGTAATATTCTCCGTCGGGGATGCCGGTAATTGTATATGCTCCAGAGATGTTTGGAGGAATACCCTGGTCAGGAGCTCGGAGTCCGGGAACGAGAACACCCTTTTCCCAAGTGGTCATGAATGTTGATACCGGGGACATGACAACGCTTGTCAGTTTCGATCCTCCGGCAGCCACGATGTTAATCTGTCCATTTAAAGTTGAAAGGGGAGTATCAAGAGGATCAAGTTCCACTCCTGTTAAATTTTGGTCAACGACCGTCACCTCTTTGGTTGAATAATTTTTTCCTTTAGAATAAACTTTTACTGTATAATCTCCTGCAGGAACATTAAAAATGGTAAAATTTCCCTCTTCATCCGGATAGGCAAACGGACATGGAGGAGTATCACATTCTGCTACAACCATACCAGCCGTACAACCATCTGAAAGAAATCCTTCTATCCTGAAAACAGGAATATTGGCACTCAAAGGAAACAACCCGATAGTTGTAAATGGAGAACTTGCCATGCAAACATTGTCAAAACAGTTTGTTTGTTCAAAAGTTACAGGAAGAGAAGGTCTTATAAGTCCCGGATATGGATCATACCCGTCTGCTGAAACAAAAATATTGAGAGCATCACTGGTAAAAGGTTTTCCATCCGCCTTTCTTGTCATGCTTAGTTCAAATTCATATAAGCCGAAACTGTCGGAAATTACCATTTTAGGAGATTCTGAAATGCCGATCACCTTTGCCACAACATTTGCCCCCTCTATCGGGTCATGATCTTCAGAAACAAAATCAAATATTTTTCCCGGTACGATCAATGGAGGGAAACATCCTTTCAGCGATTCATTTTCCACAGATTCACAAACAAAACCTTCTTCACAGGGGGCTTCTTCTTCAGGATCACATGCCGGCTGACAGAAAAATCCGTTAAATTTCCAATTATAGATACAAATTTCCCCTTCAGGACACTCACTTTCTTCCGGATTACACGAATCATAAGGGTTTATCTCTTCCGGATCGTCAGGGTCTTCATCGGGGACTATTTCCGGATCATCAGTTATCTCTGAATCAGGCAGAACATCGCCATCATCCTCCCCATCCGGAAGATCGTTAATCTCATCATCAAAAAAATCATTGTCAGCAACAGCGGAATCATCATCTGTGTCATTTACAGTTCTTTTCGTTTTGCTGTCACACCCTGCAAATATCAACGCAAGCGAAACAATTAAAACCATCATTAAAGTTTTCATA
>SLGQ01000221.1 GCA_007136595.1 Candidatus Sumerlaeota bacterium
CAGTTTGGAAACTGCCCTTATAAGCCTTTACGGACCTGATAAATCTTTGAAAAAAAGTGAATATTTTAATCATTACATCACCCTGGATGACTTATTTTAATCTTTCAGGTGAATTTGCATTAAGTCCATAACTCATCTTACATTTTTAGCTTTTACATATTCCGGAATTTAACAAAAATAGTCAGTTTGAGGAGCTGTTAAGAGTGTTTTGAATTTCAAGAACTTTGTCAAGAGGAAGCTCTGTTGCGTCACTAACATCAGAAGGACTCAATCCCATAAGAAGAAGTTTTCTGCAGGTTTGCAAAGCTTTAAGAAAAGCTCCTTTCTGGATACCCTTCTCGACACCTTCCTGTCTTCCTTCCTGTCTTCCTTCCTGTCTAAGCCTATCAGCGAGTGAAATCATTTTAACCTCGACATCTCTGTCAACATTAACTTCATCTCTCATTATACGCATGAACTCCTCCTTTTCAAGTCCTGAAGCTTATATCCCAAAAAAGAATTATAACAGGATAAGTAATAAGGCGTTGTTCTTTGATCTGCAAAATAAAACCCCGAACTCCGAATTGTTGATCGTATATGTTATCCTAAACACCATCAAAAATTAATTTGACATGAAATTTGAATCATGTTATATTTTTTTCGTTGAGTGAAAAAAAATAAAAAAAGTGGAGTTTCCGGCATGGTTTTTGCTCATTCATTCATTCATTCATATGCTTTTTTATAATAACTTCCGTTGCGAGAGCACCGCCTCAAAAATAATTTTAAAAAAAAGAAATTTAGATTGTTTTGGTTTTTTTAATTATTTTTTTAAGAGGTGATGGAATGAAGAAGTTAATAGTTTTTGTTATGGCGTTTCTGTTTGTGTTTTCTGTGTTTGGTGATATTTCTAAAGTTGAGAAGCTTGAGGAATATTTGTATATAGTTGAAATGTTTGAGAAATATGGTGTTGAGTATGAAATTTTTAATGTTACAAAAGATAAGGATATTGGAGAAAGATCGGAATCTGCACTTTTTGTAGAGCTTGATGATCTTGAGAAAACAATAGAAACCCTGTTGTTTAATGGTATTGTTTTCTATGAATGTTGGCCTCCCCAGAACTATCCTTACTATGCATGCAAAGCGGTAGTTGCTGGAAATAACCACGCTGGTGCAAGGTTCAGAGAAGTGAGGCAAGGAATAACTTACGGAACATATTTTGTTGATAAAATAAGTGGCTCTTCCGTTATTCCGCATTATGGTTCAGTGCCAACATGGGTTCATGGTGGGTGGAGTGTCTGCGGTCAGCTTTGGGTTTGGTTGTACTTTGATCTTGGAGACTTTTATGTATGGGTGAGATCTACTTATGGGACAGAGTATTGTGACCAGATTACCTTCAACTGACAATTTAACACAGTGGCGGGCATTTATGTTCGCCACTTTTTTAGTTTTTAATTTTGACATGGAGGCAGCCAATGAAATTCATCTGTTTGATTCTGTTTTTTATGTTATTTGCTTCATGTAGCAGCTCAAAAGAAAGCTTGAATGAAGAGGATACGGATGTTAACGATATTGAAGAAGTTGATTTGTTTGATGAAGATCAGGATAAAGAAATCAATGATGGCGATAGTCCTGACGAAGAAGTTACAACATGCCATGAGGATTGGGAAGAGGGAGAAGTTGTTGAATTAGATGATGCGTCTGCGTTGAAGATTGAGAAAAAAGAAGAACACTGGGATTGGATCGAAGAAGACAGCTACGATGTTTTTTTATACTCAGAAAGTGGGGCGAACCTTAATGTTAGAGATATGTGTGTAAATGATTCAGAAGATATTTTTATTATAGTTTCCGATAATACGGGTGTGCGGAAAGAATTTTTGAAAATATTGAGAAACAACGGGGTTATGGAAAATTATTTTGTTGAGTCCGGTTTTTCTAACCTTCCCGCTAATCTTACTTATAGTGTTTTTTGTGACAAGGATGCTGGTGATACATATATTCTTTTGAATCTTCCGGTTGATTCAAATGATGGAATACAGGAATACTTTTTCAGACCCTTCATCATTAAAATAGATGACAAGGGTGATTGGACGATATCTTTTGTTGATTTTGAAGGATCCAATACATGCCATGATATTTATAAAATGGGTGAAAAGTTTTATCTGAGTTGCAGTTACAGTAAAACCGACTCAAACTTTGCCCAAAGTGTTAAACATCCGTCGGTTATTATAGTTGAAAATGAAAAAGCTTTGAGAAAAATATTTTCTGCAAAATCAACTATATTCCCGTCCACTATAAGTCAATTTAAAGGAAAAATAACGGTTTCTTATACTTATGCCCCACTTTCGTTAGGATCAGATGCCTCAAGTTGTTTTTATTTTGAAATAGATGAAGAGACGATGTGTGAAAAGATAATAAATATGAGGGAAGTTGTCGGTTATTATGAATTTACACCGCTCAAACATGTATCAACAGGTAAAGAAAGGCTTTTTTATGGAGTATCGGGTAAAATAATTGAAAATGAGTTTCAGGGCGTTCCAGTTTCAGTAAACACATTGTTTGGAAGTTGGGTTTCTGTTGAACACGGGAGTTATAAAGCTGATGAAATTACACTTCTTGGTTCTTACGACTCCTTTTTTAGAGATGAGGAAGAAATTCAGAGTTTTTATGACTCATTTATCTATCTTTCGGATATGAAAAAGCATGGACACGATATTTTTTTCACAGGATATTCATCCGTTGACATGGAAGATAAAGGCCGGTGGTGGTACGATGAGGATTATTTGAAATCATCTTCATGGTACTTTAGTCCATATATTGGATACATTGACAATTCAGGAGAGATTTTTTTAAAACAGATGATAATAGATATATATTCTGATCGATCACAAATAATCTCAAAAGGTAAAAATGACATATATATTTCAGGAAACTTTTTCAGTAAAAAAGAAGAAGGAGCTATTGATGTTTTTATTTACCGTATTCCGGATAAATGGCTTATAAATGAAAATTCAAAAGCAAAAGAGAGCAGGGTGTGGAAAGAAAAACTTTTAGTTGGTGTTGAAGAAGCAGGTGGTGGAAAAGTTATTTCGTCAGGAGGGATGCATACATGTATTATTGATGAAAAAAACTATCCTTTCTGTTGGGGTAGAAATATTGAAGGACAAGTTGGCAGCAACAATGTTGGTGACAACCGAATCAATGAACCATCTTTTGTTGATATTTTCAGGTTGGGGGATCAAAATGTTGTTTCAATAAATTCCGGTTATAAAAACAGTTGCCTTATTTCAGAACTTGGGCGGGTTTACTGTTGGGGAAAAGGATTGGGAGGATTATTGGGTAATGGCACACAAAATGATTCTTTTCACCCGGTTCCGGTTGATACATCCGGAGATATGAATGGAAAAAAAATAGTTCAAGTATCTGTAGGGACAACACACGCATGCTCTCTTGATGACAAAGGTTCAGTATATTGCTGGGGAGTTAATCCCGATGGACAGCTCGGAATAGGTGATGTGATATCGCAAACCCCTGTTCCTGTTGCAGTTGATATGACAGGGTTGAAAGATAACAAATTAATTCATATCACAAATGGTTCAAGTCACACTTGCGGAATAGATGCCGAAGGTTCGATTTACTGCTGGGGAGCAAACAACAGAGGTCAGCTCGGTATTGGTGAAGGTGGAGTTTATGGGGATAAAAGATATGTTCCTGTGAAAAGCGATACAGGTGAAGAAAATTATGTCTGGTTATCTGCCGGTTCCAGCCACTCATGTGCTTTAAGTGATAAAGGCAGGATATTTTGTTTCGGTGATAATTACAGGGGACAGCTTGGTGATGGAACAACTGAAATGAGGTTGACCCCTGTTGAAGTCAAGTCAGATAAAACATTCAAATCGGTATCAGCCGGATTTGAGCATACCTGTGCAGTTGCCCAGGATGAAGTCGTTTATTGCTGGGGCAGAAACATAGTTGGACAGCTTGGAACAGGTGATAATGAAGATTCTTTAACCCCTGCAAAAGTTAAATTTGAGAACAACACAAACATAAAAGCGGTC
>SLGQ01000216.1 GCA_007136595.1 Candidatus Sumerlaeota bacterium
GCTACTCTTTCGACCCTGCAAATGTATGGGTAAGTCAACAGACACTGAGCATTAACGGCAAACATAAAAATATAAACAAAAAAGACCTTATGGCGATTGCTTCTGCCAACGGAATTAAAAAAGGTGAAGATATTATAAAAAATATATCCAAAACTGTTTCTCAGTGGAAAAAATATGTCAAAACCGCAGGTGTGTCTGATAAACTTGCCCAAACCATTTATAAGACATTGAGCAGCAGTTTTGCAAGTTAAGAAAAATCATTCAGAATTTTAGTTAACAGAACGATTCAAAGTTAAATGCAAAACCAGTATCTTGCTAATATTGTTGGCAAAAAACATTCTGCTTTAAAAACACCTGTAATTACTGTAAAAATTCTTAATATAGCTTGACAACTGTAAAAATTTCCATATATTTCAAATGTCGTTGCTTTTAACGGCAGGTTTAGTTATTTGGTTACTGTTCCTTGGTGTTCAGTTCGGGTAGCACCCGTCTAAAGCTATCAGTTTGCCAGTCGGCCGTGTCGGGCAGTTGATTATTTGTTAATCACGGTTTTTTTAGAGAGAGAGAGAGAGAATGATTAAGATTTATGTTGGAAATGTATCTTACAGGATGACAGAGGATGACCTTAGAGCGGCTTTTGAAGCTTATGGTGATGTAGAGTCTGCAAAAATTATTACTGATCGCGAAACTGGTCGTTCAAAAGGATTCGCTTTTGTAGAAATGCCGGAAAAAGACCATGGTCTTGCAGCTATCGAAGGTCTTAACGGAACTGAAATCTCAGGTAGAGAGATCACTGTTAATGAAGCTCGTCCCCGCACAGAAGGTGGCGGTGGTGGATTTCGTGGAAACAGAGGACCAAGAAACTTCTAAGCTGTCTTAAAGGATAATCCTGAAAATAATTCTACAACCTGATTCCGCTTTTTAATTTTAAACTTTGTAAATAGTTCTCATATATAACTACATTTTTCTGCTTGAATATGGAAAAAACTTGCTTAGATTAAAGTATGACATAGCATAGCGTGTCTGTTTATTAACTTCCGAGCTTTTTGTTCCTACGGCAGGGTGCTATGGACAAAAGCCGATGGGTTGTTACCGAAAGGTTGCAGCCTCCCGTTTGGAAAGGAGGAAAAGATGATTTACAATTTGCCAAAACCCTGGAATGAGCCTGTTTATTCCTACTCTTTGGTGTCTCCCGAAAGAGAACTTCTCAAAAAAGAACTTGATCGTCAGCTCAACACCGCAGTAGAAATTCCTCTCATCATTGGAGGAAAAGAGATCAGAAAAGGAACCGTCAAAGAAATCCGTTGTCCTCATGATCACGGAAAAGTTCTTGGAACTTATTTTGAAGCGACTGAAAATGAAATTGAGCTGGCAGTAAAAGCGGCAATTGCAGCAAAAGAAAAGTGGAAAAAGATGGCTTGGTCTGACAGGGCGGCAGTATTCCAGAAAGCAGCGAGCCTTATTTCAACTAAGTACCGCTACATCCTGAATGCGGCAACTATGCTCGGACAATCAAAAAATGTTCATCAGGCAGAAATTGATGCAACTTGTGAAACTGCCGACTTTTTAAGATTCAACTCCTATTTTATGCAGGAAATTTACAAAGAGCAGCCTCAGTATGAAACCCATATCTGGAACAGGATGGAATACAGACCTCTTGAAGGGTTTGTTTTTGCTGTGTCACCTTTTAATTTTACTGCAATTGGTGCAAATCTTCCAACTGCTCCTGCAATGATGGGGAACACTGTTGTATGGAAACCTGCATCAACTTCAATACTTTCAAATTACTATTTTATGCAGCTTCTTATGGAAGCCGGAATTCCTGACGGAGTTATAAACTTCCTCCCCTCAAAAGGGTCTGTTGTTTCAAAAATTGTATTCAACGATCCTGATTTTGCAGGAATTCATTTCACAGGATCTACCGGTGTGTTTAATTCAATGTGGAAAACTATTTCAGGAAACATCGAAAACTACAGAACATATCCAAGAATTGTAGGAGAAACAGGTGGGAAGGACTATGTCTTTGTTGATAAATCTGCTGATATGAAAGCTGCTGCAACAGGGATCATAAGAGCCGGATTTGAATATCAGGGGCAAAAATGTTCAGCATGCTCAAGGGTTTATGCTCCATCATCAAAGTGGGCTGAGCTTAAGGAACTGCTTACAGAAATGGTTTCAAGAATCAAAATGGGAGATGTAACCGATTTCACAAACTTTATGAATGCTGTAATAGATGAAGCTGCTTTTGACAGCACAATGAAATATATTGATATTGCAAAAAACAGTAAAGAAGCTGAAATTCTCTATGGCGGCAATGGAAATAAAACAAAAGGATATTTCATTGAGCCGACTATAGTTGTGACTGAAAATCCTCACTTCATAACAATGGAAGAAGAGATTTTTGCTCCGGTAGTAACGGTGTATGTGTATGATGACAACAATCTGGAAACAGCACTTGATCTGGTTGACAACACCTCTCCTTACGCTCTCACAGGAGCTGTTTTTGCAAGAGGAAGGGACACCTTAGTTGAAATTTCTGAAAGACTTTCTGAGACAGCAGGAAATTTTTATATAAACGACAAGTGTTCAGGAGCAGTTGTCGGATGCCAGCCCTTCGGTGGCTCAAGAGCATCAGGAACCAATGATAAAGCAGGCAGCCATCTTAACTTGCTGCGCTGGACAAGCCCCAGAACAATTAAGGAAAACTTTGCACCTCCAAAAGATTTCGAGTATCCCTGGATGCAGGAATAAACACTCCCGATATTTTATCTTTTTAAGTAACAACCTTAAGAAATTTGATTATAAGAAGGAACCCTAATATACTAATGTGGTGTTTTTAATTTTTTGTGGATTTAAAATGGATTTTCAGTTTTTGATAAAAGGCGGATTTACTATTTTTGTGATAATAGTTTGTACTTTGGCTTCCATTTTCTTTAGAGCGTTTCTTACAGAAGGTGATGTTGCAATGATATATCTGTTAGGAGTGGTAACAGTATCAAGCAGATGTTCATGGGGACATTCTATCTTTGCCGTTATGATGAGCGTTGCTCTTACGAATCTTCTTTTTGTTCCCCCTTTTTATACTTTTGATGTTGAAAATGTCCGGTCTTTTACAACTTTTGTTGTAATGTTTCTGGTAGGTTCTTTAGTAACATGGCTTTCCATGAATTTAAGAAGAAAAATAGAAGAGATCAGGGTGAAAGAAAAAGAAAGGTCTCTTTTTTTGATGCAAAATGAAGAGAACAGAGTCAAGTCAGAAAAAGAAAAAATGAAAAATGATCTTTTAAGTGCTATTGCTCACGACTTGAGAACACCGCTTTCTTCAATTGCAGGCAATGCAACCGTACTTCTTCAGGATACATCTAAAATAAATGATACAAAAAAAATAGAGATGCTTAAAACAATTTCTGAAGAAGCTTTTCGGTTAAGCCGTCTTGTGGAAAACATCTTAAGTATTACAAAGCTTGAGTCTTCAGATTTTAATGTTAAAAAAGATTGGTATCCTCTTGAAGAGATCATCAGTTCTTCAATAACCAGGGTTGAGAAAATGTATCTTGACAGGAAACTCGAGGTGAATTTTCCTGATAAGATGGTAATGCTTCACATTGATCCTGTTCTTATTGAGCAGGTTTTAATCAATCTGCTTGAAAATGCTGCAAAGTATTCGCCGGCAGATTTTCCGGTGAAGATAGAGGTGGTTCCGGACGACAGTTTTGTCACAGTGAGTATAATTGATAAAGGAAAAGGTGTTCCTGAAAGTGAATTAATTAAAATATTTGATAAATTCTATAGATTGCATGATGATGGTACGAACATGGATAGTTCAGGCATAGGGTTGTCTGTATGCAGGACAATTATAAAGGTGCATGAAGGTGATATAAAAGCAGAGAATTTTCAGAGCGGAGGTTTTATGGTTTCGTTCACTTTGCCTGTTTCAGAAAAGTTTATCGAAGAAAAAGAGATCGGTCTGGAGGTATAGATGTCAGTGAAATATACTATTCTTATTATAGAAGATGAGAAACCTGTCA
>SLGQ01000129.1 GCA_007136595.1 Candidatus Sumerlaeota bacterium
TCTGCCAATGGAAAAAGATGATAATTTCGGGAGAGGAATTAATCTTCAGGGAAACATAAATGCTCATTTTTCCCGTGTTTTACTGCAGAACAATATGGAGTCAGGACTTTTTGCATCAACTTTTAGTCCAAACAGAAAGATATATCTGGAGGCATCTGATTTTGTAGTAAAAGAGACTAAACCGCAAAATAATAATAAATATTTTGGCCGAGGAATTGGAATCCAGAATAATGTTAATGCTTCTCTCAGTCGTATATTTTTGGATAGAAACCATGATATCGGGGTTTCTGTTAATACTTCGGATGCAGGGACAGAAATTGTCCTTAAAGCTTCTGATATTTATGTTTTGAACACAAAGCCGCAAGGATCCGATGAAAATAGAGGTGTCGGAATAATGATAGTTGACGATGTAAATGTTGAGCTTAACCGTATAATGGCAGAAAAAAACCGGGAAAGCGGTATTGTGTTGGCTACAAATAGTTCCGACAAAAAACTCAGTGTAAAAGCAAATGACATAGTTGTTAAAAATACGATGTCTAAATTAAGTGACCAAAAGTGGGGAACAGGGATTGTCGTTTTGAACAATGTTGATCTGACGATGTCCCGAACCTTGCTGGAGCAAAATACCAGGATTGGTATGATTTTGTACACGCATGATCTGGAATCCATATTGAATTTTGATGTTTCGGACATTGTCGTGAGCAATACGCAGTCCGATGACAGATATAAACAGTGGGGAAACGGCATAATAATTCAGGAGAATGCAAAAGGGGGGATAACAAATGCCAAAATTGATGGAAATAGAGAGATGGGAATATATTTAGTTTCAAGTATTCAAAATTCTCCCAATGTGAACTTCAACAATGTAATTATTTCAAATACCAGGGTTCGTGAATGTTATGAATCAAATGATCCCGATGTTAACTGCTATTATCTCCCGGATATCCCTTTTGGGCACGGTCTTGGAATATATAACAGATCTTTGGCAACAATGAACAATGTTGTCATAGATAACAATCAGAACGGTCTTCAGATCAAAGACGGTAAGGTTCTGGCAGGTAAAAACTGCACACTTTCCGATGGTAAAGATGATGGTGGAAAGGTATGTCTCCACCTTCTTAATAACGAAACAGCAATAAACGCATTTGATCTTCCTGATGGATACAGCATTATTGATGAAATAGCATCAGACAAAACCTGGTATGATGGTAATGAACTTGATTTTTCCGGTGATCCGCAACCGATACCAGAACCGGCAGATCCGATGAATATGATAGGAGGGAACTGAAATGAAAAAATTCAAATGTTTTTTATTAGCAGTTACAATTTTTCTCAGTAATTTAGCTCAAGGGGTGGAAATCAAGGGAAATATTGAAATTCCCGATGCAGTTTTTATTTATGAAGCAATTTTTTATGATGACTACCAATTGATGGTGACTTTGGAAAAAGATAGTACTTTGACTGCACCGGAACTTGCAACGCACTTTTTTTCAAATCTGATAAGGCTTGGTTATGATTGCGGTAATTCAAATCTTGTTTGTGGTGGAAAAGACACTTTGTCAATGTTGCATCTTAATTTAAATCTTGCAACTTCTGCCAGTTGGTTTGCAAAACATCTTCACGATGTGGGTTGTTTCCAGCACGAAACATGTTGTGATCTTGAATATGATCAGGATAATGAAGTGGCATGCATTGAAGGAACGGAAGGTACAAGCTATAAAGGAACTTCATGGACACAGAGATGCTCAATGTTTTTTGCATCATGCACTGGAGAAAACATAGCTGCCGGAAATTATGCCGCAAGTGCAACGATATGTCAGTGGCTCAATTCTCCGGGACACAGATCGAATATGTGCAGTTCAAGCTTCAATTCACTTGGAACAGGTGTTTATTTAGGGTCAAAAAACTATCGCTATTACTGGGTTCAAAACTTTGGCGGTTCATCGGGTCAGGGAAGATTGAGACCCGGAGCAATATTTGATGGAGCGGCTATCGGACTTTCTTCAACCGCTTCCGGAGTAATTGTAAGCAGCCCCACTTCAAAAGCAAAGAATGTCATTGTTGAGATCAATGGAACCCCTTTCGGTATGGACCTCAAAATGGGAACAGGATCAAGAGGGGCTTATACTGCCAATGTTTCAATTTCTCTTTGTGACAGGTACCGTTTCCATGCTGAATTTGAAGATTCAGTAAAAGAGACGATCCCCTCGACAGGTTACTATATCTATCGAAACAATAAAGAAGAGTGTGATATTTCAGAAGAATACCCATATCCTGATGAAGATTTCTTTGCAGATGATGATCAGGAGGAAAAAGATGTTGAGATATTTGATGACATTGATGATCATGATGAATCACCTGATATTTCATTGGTACTTCCTGATTTTGATCCCGGAGAAAAAGCAGATGCAGAGCAGGAGGAAACTCAGGATGATGGATCTGTATTTAACGATTTTTACAAAGAGGAAGAGGAAAGTTCTTCAGGTTGTTCCTGCAACATTGTTCCGTTTTAGATAACTCATACCCATTCTTAATTTGACATAAATATCGTCCCTGATAAAATGCTGTGTGTTTATTTAAATTCAACGGAGGATAAAATGTCAAAAATCAGCGAAGCGATCAGTAAATTCAAGAAGGTTGATATCAGTTATGATTATTCGACTCTTCCGCAGGACATAAAAAATGCCCTGCCGCACCTTAAAAAGGCAATGGATGTGATCACAACCATTTATCTCCGTCAGGAGATGGAAGGTCTTCCCGGTATCTATGATGAAGTTATGAAAGGTAATGATGAAGAAAAAAAGGAGTTTTGGAAGCTTTTCAAAGGTCCCTGGAGTCAGCTTGAAGATTTTAAATCTCTCTATCCTGAATTCAAAGACCGTCCTGCCGGTTGTGCTTTTTATCCCGATGACATTACAAAAGAAGAATGGGAAAAAGCACTTGCAGAAATGAGCGAAGAGGAAAAAGCTGTTGCAACCGACCATTACTCAGTAATTGTAAGAGAAAACGGCAAACTGAAAGCCATTCCTTATCATGTTTATTATGCCGATGAGCTTGGTGAAGTGTTTGAACATCTTGAAAATGCGGCAAGCGAAGTTGAAAATGAGTCCTTAAAAGAATATTTGCTTGCAAGGGCTGAAGGAATGGTTTCGGGAAACTATAGGGAAGCTGATTCTTTGTGGGTTAAAATGAAAGATGTTCCGATAGATCCTGTAATTGGTCCCTTTGAAGTTTATGCAGACGGTTTCTTAGGAATAAAGGCAACTTATGAAGCATTTCTTATGGTTGTTGATCACGAAAAAGGGAACAGGCTCAAAGAGGTTGAGAGCAATCTTGAAAACCTTGCTAAAATATTTCCTGTTCCTGCCGGCTCAAAATCTGCTGTCGGAAAAATTGCTCCGATGGTGGTTGTTCACCAGATATATACAAGCGGCGAAGCTGCCCAAGGTATCATGGCAAGTGCCTTTAATCTTCCCAATGATGCGTGGGTTAGGGGAAATGTGGGCTGGAAACAGGTAATGATATATAATATTATGCAAGCAAAATTCAATACTTGCACCATGAAAATAGCTGATGTTATCTCAAAGGGGCGTATTAAAGCTGAATTTGATCCTTATTTCTATTTTGTCCTCATGCATGAAGTGAGTCACGGACTTGGACCGGCTTACAGAGCTGACGGAGTGGCAGTTTCCAAATCGCTTGGAAAGAACTATACTGCAATAGAAGAAGCAAAAGCTGATATAGGTGGACTCTACATACTCCTTAAACTTGGCGGACAATATGGAATTCCTGAATTCGGCAAAGAAAAAATATTCGACAGCTTTTTTGCCGGACTCTTCAGATCAATGAGATTCGGAGTCCATGAAGCACACGGAGCAGCAAATGTTCTTGAATTCAACTGGTTTAAAGAGCACGGAGTTATAAAAGTTCTCGATAACGGTGATTTTGAAACTGACTCAACAAAACTTGTTGAATTAACTGAAACACTTCTTAACGAACTCTGCCGCATCGAAGCAGAAGCAA
>SLGQ01000143.1 GCA_007136595.1 Candidatus Sumerlaeota bacterium
AAAAGCTCGTCAAAGAAAAATCGGGAGAATCGTTTGTTGTTTGTAAAATAACAGAATCAAGACAATTAACATCAAGTGTAACAGCTCTTCCCTGGCAGGAGTATCTTAAATGGTTTAATGACATTTGCTTCAAAAATTGATTTTTCCGGAAAAGCAGTAGTCTGAAACACAAAGTCAACCCAATTTTTCTATTTTTCTGACACAAAGTCAACCCAAATCTTGGAACAAGCTTAAATAAATTCTTCAGGTTTTTTTAGAAATTCTTCAACAGGGATTATCATGATGCCGTTTTTAAACAATTTATCTTTTCCTCTGTAAAGCATTATCCTTTTTGATATTTCATAATCTTCACCGAAAGCTTTTAATCCGTTAAAATCTTTCGGTCTGAGGTTTACGGAACTTTTTACTTCCAAAGCTGTAAAAACATCTTTGCCGTAAACTACAAAATCAACTTCATTTCCGCTTTTAGTTCTCCAGAAATAAATTTTTGAATCTATTGATCTGTGATCAAGAAAAGCTCTCAAATGTTGAAAAACAAGTCCTTCGAGTGCTGCTCCACCTATTTCACCGGTATTGTCAAGTGGTCCGGATGGTCTTAGTTTGCGGTACAGCCCGGTATCAAAGAAATAAAATTTAGGATGAGTAGAAAGATGTCTCTGAGCCTTTTTTGTGAAAACAGGGACTCTGTGGGCAAGAAGCAGATCTTCCAGAATGTTGATATATGACTCGACAGTTTTTCTTTCAATTTGACAATCTCTTGCTATGTTGCTGATATTTAACTGCGACCCGTGAGAAAAACTTACAGATTCAAGAAATCTTGAGAAATTCCCGATATTTCTTGTAAGACCTTCCATCATAACTTCTTCTCTGACATACAAATCTATATATGCGTTAAGAGCTTCGTTTTTATCACCGGAATCATATACTACCGGTATAAGTCCAAATTCAAGAGCCTGCTCCAAATTGAATTCTGAACCAAGCTCAGAGGCAGTAAAGGGGTGCATCGTTTTTTTATATGCTCTTCCTCCAAGAAGATTTGTCCCTTCCTTTTTAAGCTTTCTTGCACTTGAGCCTGTCATTATAAAAAGTTTTTCCCGGTAAAGCTCCATCATTAAATGTATCTGGCTTAAAATATCGGGAACTTTCTGGATCTCATCAACGATGACAACTTTTTTATCTTTGTTTGCTGCAACCACTTCTCCAATCTTTTCAGGATAAGAACTGTAAACCCTGAACTCTTCGTTTTTAAGCAGATCAATATAAAGTGCATCAGGAAAAGTTTCCTTAAGAATTGTTGATTTTCCTGTTCCTCTCGGTCCAAACAGGAAAAAACTGTTTTCCGGGAAAACAAAAGCTCTTTTTATTCGCATTTTTTCCTCCAAAATGGAATCGCAAATTCCAAAAATGACTCCAAAATGGAATCTTCAACTCCAAAAATAAGGCAAAGAGAAGATTTTGTCAAGAAAAAGAGGAAGTGAAGAGTGAGCAACCTTAAATAAATTTTTCAGGTTTAATTCCTAAAATTCCCGGTCTTGTGAGGGCGAAATCATATTTTACGGGATCAGATCTGTTAATTTTTTTAAATGCTTCTGTAATTTCAAGTGCAGTTTTAAGGTCGCCCTGCTTTCTTGAGGTGAGTTTAAGTTCCTGTGACACTTTAAGCATGTGTGTATCAAGAGGGACAATAAGATGTTCCGGAGAAATTTTATCCCATCCACCCGGATCAACTTCATCACTCCTTACCATCCATCTTAAAAAAAGATTAAGCCTTTTACATGCAGAACCTTTTTTCGGTGTGGGTAAAAGATATGATCCTTTTCCGCTGTTAAGATAATTTGTAAAATTATGTTGAGCTTCGATCATGTTTGAAGATGTTTTCATTCCATGATAAAAAAGGTTTTCAAGACTTCCGTATTCCAAAAGAGCTTTTTTTACCGAAATTAAAAGCCCCGCAATATCAACTCCGCATGTGAATCTGTGTTTAAAACAGTTGTATTCATCTGCAAAAAATTGTTCATCTGCCCCGTTAATGAAGTTATGTGGATTTTGACCAAGCGGTTTAAGCACACTTTCCACAGATTTCAATATTTGGGCAACTCTCCCGTAGGCGAGAGCTGATGAAATAAGGGCAACAATTTCCCTGTCCCTTTTATTTGGATAATCATAAAGGAAAGTTAAGGGGTCGTGAGATACGAATTCCTTTTTGTTGTACTGCCTGTATATATGTTCCAGAAAATTTTCAAGTTTCATGCCGGCTCGCATTATCAAACAGCAAAATCATTTGATTTTAATAAAAAAAATTGAAAGAGTAAAGCTGAAAACAACATAGCAGTTAAAAAATGTTGTCATATTTTTAAAACTTATTATATTGCCTGTTGATGCTGGGCGTTATATGAGGGAAACAAGAGGAGTGGTGACCAGGCTATTTTTTATCATAATAATTTTAAATAGTTTTTTCTTAAACGGTGCTGAAAACCATGTGGCTTACATTTTTGATGACAGAACTCTCCTTTCTGATGATCCCGAAAGTATAAAACCGCAAGTTGAAGAAACTGTTCCCGATATTGATGAAAAACCAGTCGTTTTTGTAAATGCCGATATATTGAATGTAAGACATTATCCCACAACAAATTCCAAAAGAGTTACCCTTGCATACAGAGGTGATGCCCTTTCCGTTATCGGAAGGAGAAAAGATGCGAATAATATGGAGTGGTTGAATATAGAGGTAAAAAAAGAAGGAAAAAAATATCAGGGCTGGGTTGCAGCAGAATTTACAAGAGGCTCCAGAGTGGAGCTTTTAAATCCTCTCTACAAAGATCTTGACTATTCACCACAGGAAAAAATTGAATACAAAAGCAACCCCAGAGTAAAAGCAAGAGGAATATATATGACCAGATATTCCTCAACTCCCACAAGGATAAAGCATTTTCTCAATGTTATTAAGGGAACGGACATAAATACATTTGTAATTGACATAAAAAATGAAAGGGGACAACTTCTTTTCCGGAGTGAAGCGGCAGAAAAACATATTCCCGCTGCAAACAGGTCGGTTATGTACAGAGACAGAGAAGAACTCAGAAAGGTTTTTGCTGAACTTAAAGAAAAAAACATATATGTGATAGGAAGATTAACAGCTTTCAAAGATGATACTTATGCAAAGGCAAATCCGGGTGCCGCAGTTTTTGACAATGAAACTCAGGAAACTTATCTTGACAGAGATAAGCTCCGGTGGGTATCTCCCCATAATCGTAAATACTGGGAATATCTTGTTGAATTGAGCAAAGAAGCCGCTGATCTCGGATTTAATGAAATACAGTATGACTATGTGCGGTTTACAGACTGGAAAAGCAACCTCAATTTCAGAAACACGAAAAGAGAATCAAGAGCGAAAGCTATTCAGGAATTTTTAAAATATGCCTATTCACATTTGCGGGAAAAAGAAGTTTATGTCAGTGCAGATGTTTTCGGACTTGTGGGGTCTGCATCTGACGACCTTAATCTCGGGCAGTACTGGGAAGCAGTAAGCAATGTTGTGGACTACATATCACCGATGATCTATCCGTCACATTTTTCAAATGGTTTCGGTACAATACCGATCCCTGACAGAGAGCCTTATAAAACGATATTCATTGCCGCAAGAGATGCTGTCGCCCGCAACAGAAATATAAAGACCCCGGCAATAATAAGACCATGGATACAGGGGTTTACCGCCATTTGGCTTAAAGATCATCTTCACTATGAAAGGAAAGAAATTCTTGATCAAATAAGGGCGCTTGAAGCTCACGGAATTGATGAATACCTTATATGGAACCCCAGAAACAGATATCCATTTTTAAAATAAAACACTTAATTTTGCTTTTAAAGAAAAGTTGTTATAATTGGTGTGATTAAATTTGTTGCGGGAAAGCCGGTCATGAAGTCTCTTCAGAAATCTTTTAAAGAAGCAGCTCTTGCTGTCATTGCCGCTGAAAACGGTATAATATCTCCAAATAAACTGGTACATATTCTTTCCAATTGGGTAGATGAACCGGGATCGTCCATAATAGAAAAGCTGAAGGAAGCACTCCCTCCTGAAAGTGTGGATCTGCTGGAGCTTATAAATTATCATGCAGAAGAAAATGATGATAATGTAAATGATTCTTATGACATTCTTATTGAAAGTGTGCAAAGAATAAAAGAAAAGACAAAACTTTCAATTGTTCCGTCGGCTTCCGGTGACAATAACGAATCACACAGGCTCGTTACTGAAGAAAGTCCCGGAAGATATGTGGTCCAAAATGAGATCGCCAGAGGTGGAGCGGGAAGAGTTCTTCTTGCTCTGGACCGTCATCTTGGAAGAGAAGTTGCAATGAAAGAGTTGCTTCTTGATCTGAGAGATCAACGGGATGGTGAAAAAAGGGAAGATCCCCACAGTAAAAGCTTGCGGAACAGGTTCCTTCGTGAAGCAAGAGTTACAGGACAGTTGGAACATCCGTCAATAGTGCCCGTTTATGAAATAGGTCAGCATTCTGACGGTAATTTTTATTATACAATGAGAATGGTAAAAGGGAGAACTCTTTCCAAAGTTATTAAAGAATGTCATCCTCTTTCTGACAGAATGGAGCTGCTTCCTCATTTTTATAATATATGCAATGCTGTAGCTTATGCTCACAGCAAAGGTGTCATAAACAGAGACCTTAAACCTTCGAATGTGATGATAGGAGAGTTCGGTGAAACCGTTGTTCTTGACTGGGGACTTGCAAAAGTTAAAGGGCAGCATGATGCAGGTGCAGATAAAATACAGAGTGGAATGAGACTTATAATGAATGCCGATGTAGGCAGAACAGTTGTCGGTTTTGCTATCGGCACCCCTTCATATATGCCTCCTGAACAGGCTGAAGGAAATGTTGATGAAATTGATGAAACTTCCGATATTTATTCACTTGGGGCGATTTTATATCAGCTTCTCACTGGAAACCCGCCATATAAAGGGAAGACAGCTTCAGAAATTTTAAGAAAAGTTGTCCTTGCCGAACTTACTCCCGTATGTGAACAGGAACCTGAAGCACCTCCGGAGCTTGCGGCAATTGCCGAAAAAGCTCTTTCAAAAAACAAAATTGAAAGATACCAGTCAACTACTGAACTTATAGATGAATTAAACAGCTATATGTCAGGAGGAAAAGTTTCAGGCTACCGGTATTCCTTTTTTGAGCTTATAAAAAAATTCACATCAAGGAATAAAGCGGCATTTATTTCATCTGTAATGATATTTCTTGTTCTTATTGCTTCCACTCTTTTAATAACATGGTACTACAGGAGGGAAGTGAAGGCAAAACAAAGTGCTCAGAATGAAAAAACGATATCTCAATTCAGAGCGGCACAAGCTTTCAATGAAACGGCTGTAAGGCTTGAATTTGAAAAAAGATTTTTAAGCTCCAGAGTCTATGCGGCAGCATCAATGCTCTATAATCCGGCAAACGCCAATTCTCTCAACTATGATCCTGATCATGAGGAAAAATTTCCGTCAGCGTCAGCTCTTTTGACAGAGTCGTTATCCCGTTTTTATCAACGGCATTTTCATAGAGGTGCCGTTTTTGAAAAGGGTATCCAAGCCGGTTGCAGAATAACGGCTTCCGCTGTAACGGCAGATACTTCACTAATAGTGGCAGGTTGTGAAAATGGAGAAGTGGTCGTTTTTGACTCAAAAGATATGAAAAAACGGTTCAGACGACAAACAGGCTCAGGAATTACCAATGCCACTCTGTCAAATGATGGAAAGACGGCTCTGTTTTCATCTGCATCGGGGAACATTTCATCTCTCGATATAAGTACCGGAGAAATAAAGATCATTCATAAAATACCAGGAGGAAGCGATTGCCTGAAGTTCAGAGATGGAGACAGATCCATCCTTTCCTGCGGTGGTGACGGAACATTGAGGTTTTTTTCGTTTCCGGGCATGGATCTGTATGAAATAAAGGGCGGTCTGTCCCAGATAAAAGACGGCTATGTTTTTGAAAAAGAAAGAACCGTCATTTACGGAGGTGACAATAAAATAATAAAACTCGATCTGGACAATCCCGCAGCAAAACGGTCAATAACCATTGATGATCAGTTTATCTCCGGTATTGCAGTGTCATCTGACCAGAGATATGCCGTTGCAGGCACTGAATCGGGAACCATTCACATTATAAATATTGATTCGATGACCATAGTAAGAAGTATAAAACACCATCCCGGAGCAATAACATCGCTCTCTTTTTCTTCTGATGGATCAATGTTCCTTTCATCTGACTTACAGAGAAAGATCATAGTTTGGGACTTTTCAAATGGT
The DNA here is from genome assembly GCA_007136595.1 of Candidatus Sumerlaeota bacterium. GTDB lineage: Bacteria > UBP6 > UBA1177 > UBA1177 > UBA1177 > SLGQ01. Next base: position 6,311 of record SLGQ01000143.1, read on the forward strand.
GAACCTCTTTTCAGTGTTGAAGGACATGAAAACACCATAACGGATACTTTTTTTGATAAAACGGGTGACTATATTTTTTCTGCCGGACTTGACGGATTTATAAGACTGTGGAAACTGCATGGGAGAAAAGGGACACTTTCTTTTGAAACAGAGGGCTCTTTTATTAACGGAGCCGTATTTGCAGGAGAAACTGCCGGAATAATATCAAGAACAAATAAAGTTGAATTTTTCAACAAAAGTGACGGTTCAGAGCATTCCGTTTTTAAAGATCACTCCGGTCCCATATATGATCTTGCTGTCAGTTCTGACGGTTTGAAAGGTGCTGTTGCCGGATGGAATACTGAAATTACCGTTTTCACCATACCCGATCTTAAAACAGTTGCCAAACTCAAAGGGAATAAAAATGCTGTGACAGATATTTCATTTTCAAATGATGGAAAATATCTTATTTCCGGTGGGCGGGACGGGTCTGTCAGACTGTTTTCGCTAAATGATCTCAGTCAGAAAGCCCTTTGGAAATGCGGTGAAGGTGTTGTGAAAAAATTAGATATGTCGCCTGACGGAAAACATGTTGCCACCGTTTGCGGAAACAACAGAGCCGTACTGCTTTCAATACCGGGGCTTGATGATGAAAAAAATCTTTTGAAAGATAAAGTTACGGTCAATACCATTGTTTTTACACCGTGCGGAAAGAATGTCATTGCAGGGTCAGACAAGGAACTTCTGCTGATCAATATTGATGGTTCCGGTCAAACAACACTTTCCGGGCATTCCCATTTGGCAACGCTGATAGTTTTCAGTGAGGATGGAAAATATTTTGCATCTTCAGGAAGAGATAATTCCGTAAAAATATGGGATTATGAAAAACTTATGCCCCTTCTTTCCCTGAACACGGACAGAGAGCCTGGGTGCCTTGTTTTTACACCTGAAAACAACGGGCTGATGGTGTGTGAAGGAAACAGAGCGAGAGTGTGGCCTCTTGAATTCATCGATCCGGATAAAAATCCCATGGAACTGTTAAAAGAAATGGAAAAAGATGCCGGAATGAAACTTAAAGATTTTTATCTTGAACCGTGGATATAATTTTTTTTCTGCTCAACCGCAAAAAAAGCAAAAACTTTACTTTTTGTTTATGAAATGTAGATATATTTATGTTACGGATTATTATAGTTTGAACTGGTTTTGTGACAGGAGATACTCAAATGGAGATCGGTAAGAAATACGAACATTCAGGAATTGAGAAAAAATGGTACACATTCTGGGAAGAAAAAGGTTTTTTTAAAGCAGACCCTTCATCAGACAAACCCCCTTATTCTATTGCACTTCCCCCTCCGAATGTTACAGGTGTTCTTCACATGGGACATACGGTCATGGCTGTTGTGCAGGATATAATGAGCAGATATAAAAGGATGTCGGGTTATGATGTTCTATGGCTTCCCGGCACTGACCATGCAGGAATTGCAACTCAAATGGTCGTTGAGAGAGATTTGCAGAAACAGGGGATATCAAGACATGACCTCGGAAGGGAAAAATTCCTTGAAAAAGTGTGGGAATGGAAACAAGCCAACGGTGGAACAATAACAAAACAATTAAGATGTCTCGGATCATCTCTTGACTGGTCAAGAGAAAGGTTCACGATGGACGAAATGCTTTCAAAAGCGGTAGTTGAAGTTTTTGTGTCGCTTTATGAAGAAGGTTTGATATACAGAAATAATTATATCATCAACTGGTGTCCGAGTTGTCGAACCGCATTGAGCGATCTTGAAGTTGATTATCAGGAAAGTGACGGCAATTTGTGGCATATAAAATATCCGGTCAAAGGAGAAGAAGGGCGATATCTTGTCGTTGCCACGACCCGTCCTGAAACAATGCTCGGTGACACAGGCGTTGCGGTACATCCTGAAGATGTCCGCTATAAAGACCTTATCGGAAAAAGTGTGATCCTTCCCCTTATGAACAGAGAAATCCCGATAGTTGCAGATCCTGTGCTTGTTGATATGGAGTTTGGAACAGGAGCTGTGAAAGTTACTCCTGCACACGATTTCAATGATTTTGAAACAGGAAAGCGGCATGATCTTGAAGAGATAAATGTAATTGATGAAACAGGAAAGATAAACAGCCTCGGCGGTAAATTTGAAGGGCTTGGGGTCATTGAAGCAAGAAAAGCGATAGTGGAGGAACTTGATTCTCTCGGGCTTCTGGGCAATATTGACAAACATTCGCACTCTGTCGGAAATTGTGACAGATGCCGTACGGTTGTTCAGCCCATACTTTCAAAACAGTGGTTCGTAAAAATAGAACCGCTTGCCAAGCCTGCAATAGAAGCTGTGGAAACCGGCAGGATCGTTTTTCAGCCTGAACACTGGAAAAAAACTTATTTTGAATGGATGTACAATATAAAAGACTGGTGCATCAGTCGTCAGCTCTGGTGGGGACACCGTATTCCTGCATGGTATTGCAGTGACTGCGGCGAAACGGTAGTTGCAAGAACAGAGCCTTCGGTTTGTCCGGAGTGTTCTTCAAAAAAACTGGAAAGAGATCCCGATGTTCTTGATACATGGTTCAGTTCGGCTTTATGGCCCTTTTCAACTTTGGGGTGGCCCGAAAAAACTGATGATGTTAAAAAATATTATCCGACAACACTTATGGAAACAGGTTTTGACATAATTTTTTTCTGGGTTGCCAGAATGATAATGACGGGGCTCAAATTTGTCGGAGACATCCCTTTTGAAAAGGTTTATTTTCACGGTATGGTCCGTGATGAAAAAGGGCAGAAAATGTCCAAGACAAAGGGAAATGTAATAGATCCACTCGATATAACGGAAAAATACGGTGCAGATGCTTTAAGGTTCACTTTTGCCATGATGCCTCTTTCGGCTACAGATCTCAAACTTTCAAAAGATGTAATAGAAGGTTACTGGAATTTTATAAATAAGATATATAACGCTGTCAGATTTTCGCTTATGCAGTTTGACGAAGGGGAAGTTCTTGAGTTCGATCCGATAAAATACGATGACGATGATTTTTCTCCGGCAGACAAATGGATACTTTGCAGACTCGATTCTGCAACGGAACAAGTTGGAAAATCACTCGAAGAGATGAGGTTCAGTGATGCTGCCGGAACGGTTTATCATTTTTTCTGGCACGAATTCTGTGACTGGTACATAGAGCTTGTAAAACCTGTTTTTTTCGGTGAAGATATTAAAAAGAAAGAGGTGACAAAAAAGGTTCTTCTTAAAGTTCTTGATGCCAGTCTTAAACTTCTTCATCCTTTCATGCCTCATGTTACAGAAGAACTGTGGCAGGGACTTCCGGTAAAATACGGGGACAAAAAAGAATCAATAATGATAAGCCCTTTTCCTGTGCCGGGCAACTTTAAAAGGTTTGAAGCCGAAGCTCAGACGATGGAGCAAGTGCTTGAAATAATAACAGGTATAAGAACTATCCGTGCAGAAAACAATATAAAGCCGTCACTTGAAACAGATGTCATCCTTTCCCTTCAACGCGATGTGAAAACAGTCCTTTTTTCAGGAGAGGCATACCTTAAACGCCTTGCAAGAGTAAAAAACATCTCTTTTGCCGAAGAAAATTTTGAACCCGGCAAAGAAACTGCATCAACAGTTGTCAAAGGGGGAACAATTTTTATTCCGTTGGCGGGAATAGTTGATTTTTCCGAAGAAATAAAAAGAATAGAAAAAGAGATCGGGAAGTTGCAGAAAGATTATGATGTTTGCGAAAAGAAGCTTACAAATGAAAACTTTCTTAAAAAAGCCGACCCCAAAGCAGTTGAAAAAGAAAAAGCAAAACATGCGGAATTGTCAGGCAAACTCGATCACCTTAAAAACCGTTTGGGAGAAATAGCCGGATGAAAATTCCCCGTTATGTGTCAGATGACTTTTTAAGATACTGTCTTAAAGAAGATGTCGGAACAGGTGACATTACAACGGAACTTATTTATGACGGCAAAGGGTTATATGAAGGGATAATAAAAGCAAAAGAATCGCTTGTTGTCTGTGGAGCTGAACTTGTTCCGGCTGTTTACCGGCTCATAGAACCCGATCTTGAGTTCGATATAGCTGTAACAGATGGAGATAGTTTAAAAGAAGGTGAAATAATTGCAACCGTTAAAGGCTGCCCCCGTGCTATCCTTACAGGTGAAAGGACGGTTCTCAATTTTATTCAGAGATTGAGCGGGATAGCATCACTTGCCCGTCAGTTTGTCAATGGACTGAAGGAAGGAAGCCGGACAAAAATAACTGACACCAGAAAAACTACTCCCGGCTGGCGGACGCTTGAAAAATATGCAGTAAAAACAGGTGGTGCTGCAAATCACAGGTTCGGACTGAGTGATGGAATAATGATAAAAGACAACCACATTAAAGCTGCCGGGTCTATAACGAAAGCCGTTGAAAAAGTAAGGTCGGGAGCACATCACTTATTAAAGATAGAGGTTGAAGTTACAAACATTGATGAAGTAAAAGAAGCCCTTAGAAGCAAAGCAGATGTGATCATGCTTGACAACATGTCCCGTGATGAAATTGTTCAAGCAGTTAAATTAATAGATAAAAAAGCAATTGTTGAAATATCGGGGGGTGTTACTTTGGACAAGATCCCCGAACTCTCTTTGTTGGGTGCCGATTTTATTTCCGTAGGGGCGATAACTCACTCTGCTGTGTCAAAAGATATTAATCTTACATTAAAAAAGGTATGTGATGAATAACGGAACTGTTGAAAAAATATTTGCGATAATTTTTATTATATCAATGCCTGTTACTGCTTTTTTCTGGCTTTTTTTCAGTGATACAAGAGGTGTTGATGAAGAAACTGAAAAGGGTTTTGCTGAAATAGTGAACAAAAATTATTCTGAAGGAGATGTTGTTTTTCCTGAAGTTGACTGGGATCTCAATTTTTTAAAATTTCTTGATCATGGTATAACAAATGTTCTCCTTACACTTAAAGAAAGTGAAGATGAAGATATCCGCATGTTCCGTGAAAACGGGTCGAAGATATTTTTTCTTTTAAAAAACCCCCGTAATTGGGAAAAAATCAAAACCAGGTTGAATATTGATCAATATGAAAAAAGTGATGCCGGGAAAGGTGCTGTCGTGATCGTTCCCCCTTTAGAGTCTTCGATAAATAAAAAACTGATATTTTCAAGAGATATCCATGAAGCACAGAGAGTATTTTTCTCACAGAAAGAAACTGAAAAACCGTGTGTTCTCAACAACAGAAAACAGTGGGAGTGCAGCAGACATGACTGGAATTTTGTAGGTGCGAGACGGGTTGTTGTGAACAAAAGACCGGCACAGGCTGTATGGGCTCATCCACGATCCAATGAAGATCTTAATATAGTGTTTGATATTCCTGAAAACTCTTCTTACATTCATTTAACTACAGCTATGCTTGAACGAGCGGTCAGGTCAAGAAACCGCTCTCCTGTCAGGGTAAGAGTGCTGATAGACGGGGAGCCGGTACTCAGATACACAAACAGAAGTGTAAGAGCCGGACATTATAATAAAATTGAGGTTCCTGAAGATTCAAAGGAATTGAAGATAATATTCAATACCAGTGATGACGGGCAGAGACACTTTATTTTCAAGGGATTTATAGAGTAATGAAAGAACTGAACAAATTTGAAAAGATCGATTATATACTTGCAGGACTTATCGGTATCATAGTGCTGCTTTTTATTTACTGTACTTCTCATCTCATAGGTTTTGTGAGGGACGAAGGATTTTACATGAGAGCGGCTTCTTTGAAGGCTGACTGGTTTGAAACCATAGAAGAAAATTTTTTGAAAGGGAACTTTATAACACCTTTCAGAAAAGAAACAATTGATAAATATTTCAAATATAACAGGGAACACCCAACTTTAATGAAAAATCTCTACGGTTTTTCACAATACCTTCTTCACAGAAAACTGGGCTGGTTTTCATTTGCAGGTTCAGCCAGATTTATGGCATCGATTTTTGCAATGCTTACAGCAATGATGATATATCTTTTCGGGTTGAAATTTTTCAACAGGTTCACAGCTGTTTCATCTTCGCTTCTATTTTTTCTTATGCCTCACATTTTTTTTCACTCCCATTTAGTTTGTTTTGATATGCCCATACTTTTTTTCTGGACAGGTACTTTTGTTCTTTATGCCTTGTATCTTGTTGACAGAAAATTTAAAACAGCATTGGCTACAGCAGTGTTTTTCGGTCTCGGGATGGCTGTAAAACACAATGTCTTTTTTATTCCGGTAACGATAGCACCATTATGGTTTGTGATCTATCTGATAAAATACCGCAAATATCCGCAGTGGAAAGGTATCAAAGGTTTTTTTAAGTCAATACCTTTGGTTTTCTGGCTTTTTGTATTTGTTTCCCTGCCGGTTTATTTGTCTCAGTGGCCCTGGATATGGTATGATACTGTTGACCGTTTTATGTGGTACTTTAATTTTCATGCTCAACATGTTAATTATACTAACTATTATTTCGGAATGGAGTTGGCAAGAGGTCCTTTTCCCATTTCTTTTCCCTGGGGAATGACCCTTTTCACCACGCCGGTGATCCATCTTATATTTTTCATTGCAGGACTCTATTATTTCGTTGAAAGGACCATTAAAGAAAAAGAGTGGCGCATGAAAGAGATCCACCTCACTTTTCTTGTAGGTTCACTTTTTCCGATCGCTCTGATATCCCACCCCGATGTTGTAATATTCGGCGGGATAAAACACTGGTTTACAGGGTATCCTATAATGATGACTGCCGGAATATTTGTTGTTTCAAACGGGTGTGTATTGTTGTTCAAAAAATATCTGCCTGAAAAAATTAAGCCGGCGATGGCTTTATCGGTACTTTTTACTGTTGCCGCAATATCGCTTATTCCTCTGAATGTGAAGTTCTCGATGAGAGGAGCCGCTTTTTTCAATAAACTTATAGGGGGAGCTCAAGGAGCGGCAGAGCTGCGGATGCAGAGAAATTTCTGGGGATACGATATTCTGGATCTGGTTTCTGAACTTAACCGTACCGCACCTAGAGGATCTGTCGTATATGTCATGGGAGGATATGAAGGTTTAAACTGGAATTCTTTTCAGTATTTAAAAGGGGAAGGTATTATCCGTGAAGATATAAGGGGTACAAATAATCTGGGCGGTGCAGATTTTGCTTTCTTCTTCTATGAAAAACAGAACGAACACATGCTGAACGAAATAGGACTTGAGTTTAACTCGCTTAAACCTTTGGCAATAACTCAAACCGACTCGGTTTTTTATTCTGCTCTGTTCAGGAGGGAAAAATGACATATCTTTTCTCCAATCCTCAGGTTAAAAAATGGAAAACAATGTTTTTTCTTTCCCTTTTGTTAAACATAATTCTCATTATTACATTTATTTTGAGAGAGCATGAGTCGGATACTGATACAAAAGAAAAGGATCAGTCCATGATCTCGGAAAACATTGAAAATGGTGCCGGAAACGATAAGGACTCAGAAATTTCAATAATAAATATGGATGAAAAAAAAGAAGAAAAGAAAATAAAAAAAGGAGACCTGATAGTTCAATCAGTTACAATAGAAGATAACTTTTACAGTGCTTTCAGTCGCAGTGAAGATGTGGGGAAAGCATCAGAACATCTGGGAATTCAAAATCTCGCAGATCTTCTTGGAGCACACATGGCGCGGCTTCTTGCATGGGATCTTGTCTTGAGAGCAGATGTGAGGAAAGGTGATAAGTGCTCCTTCATTTACCGGGCTATTCCTGAAGATGAAAGATTGAAAAGAAACGACCTTCCCGATCTGATAGAAATTGTTGCCATGAAGTATTATTCACGGAAGTTTATGAAAAGTATCGATATTTTTAACTTTAAAGCTTCCGGGGACAAATATTCAAGATTCTATTATTCAAGTGGCGAAATGATAGAAAAAATAATAACTCCGGTTTCTCCGATCGTTGATTATATTCAGGTGACAAGCCAGATAGCTGACAGAGCTCCAAGACATGACGGGATAGATTTTAAAGCTCAGATCGGAACTCCGGTATACTCCACAGTTTCAGGAAAAGTTACAAGAACGAACTGGATGACGAAATATAACGGATACTGCATAGAAATTAAAGAAGCCGGGAAACCTTTTACATACAAATATCTTCATTTAAGCGATGTTCTTGTGAAACCCGGTCAATCGGTAAGAGCAGGAGATCACATCGCAAATTCAGGGAATACCGGTAAAACGACAGCTCCCCATCTTCATTATCAGATAAATGTCGGGCAGAGAGGTGAAGTAAAAGATCCTTTTAAACAACACTCTGTGAAAACCGTTTCTCTTGACGGAGAGGACATTGAAAGCTTCCGCAGAAAAGTTGTGGAGCTTGAAAAAATTCTTTCTGACTATTAAAACATATAAAAATTTGACAAATTGCCTTAGTCTTAATATTCTATCACGCGAGTTTTAGTGGAGCAATGAATTGAGTTTGATTTAGTCATATTTAAAGT